>DASXTD010000512.1:0-3750 GCA_036505655.1 Chloroflexota bacterium | reverse complement strand
TCGGGGCGCCGGCGTCCCCATTTGGTTTACCGGAACCGCCCCTGAGCAAGGAACGCCCGGGGGCCGCGTGGCGACCGGACTCCGTCAGAAGGACGGCGAGCCGATGTGCTTTCCGGACGGCTACGACAAGTTCGCCAGTGGTGAGCTGGCCGAATATCTGACCGAGCACAACGCCCAGAACTTGGTAATCATCGGCTCCTCGACTCACCTCTGCGTCATGTACACAGCCACCACGGCCGCGCGCTCGGGCCGGTACCAGGTAGTGATTCCCGTGGACGGCGTCAACACCGCTAATCCTTACGAGCACGACTATGCGCTGCACCAGCTCAGCGTTCTCCCCCGAGCCAACGAGCGGATCCAGTTCACCACCCTGGACGGCATCACCTTCGAGTAGCGGACGCTCGATACCACCGCCGGACAGCCACCGCGGCCCAGATGAGCTCAACAATCGCAAACGGCCAGGTTCGGGCGAGAAACCCATAGCCTGATGAAGCCAGGCAGGCCGCCGCGAATGCGAGCGTAAATGCCCGCGAACGCTCCTCCAGAGCGTAGAAGAGCATCATTGCGCCCACGGCCACAAACCCGAAGAACGTCAATCCATCCATAGTGCCCTTAGGACTGCGCTGCTCGGAAGCGGATGGCATCGCGGTAGGCTTCAACGTACCGCACAGAGGATGAATCCCAGCTGAAGTCTTGCTGCATTCCGCGCTGCTGGATCGCGCGCCAACGCTCGTGATCGCGATAGGCTTCGAGCACACGACCCAGCGCGATAGCCAGCGCGATGGGCTGGGGGCTGTCGAACAGGAAGCCGGTTTGGCCTCCAGAAGGCCCGTCGTCTTCGAAAACGGTATCGGCCAGCCCGCCTGTGCGACGGACGACCGGTACTGCCCCGTACCGTTGGGCCATGAGCTGAACCAGTCCGCCTGGCTCAAATCGCGACGGCACCAGCATCAGGTCCGCGCCAGCGTAGATACGATGGGCGAGGGGCTCGTCGTAGCCGATAAAAGCGGCGAATTGCCGCGGATAGTGCGCAGCCAGCGCCTGGCAGCGAGCTTCAAGCTCGGGCTCGCCATTGCCGAGCAGCACGACCTGCAGGGTCAGCTCGGGCAGGACGTCCTCTAGGACATCGAGCGCCAGATCGAACCCCTTCTGGTCGACCAGGCGCCCCACCATGCCCAGGAGCGGCGTGCGCGGAGCTGCCCCAAAGCCGAACTCTTGCTGTAGGGTCAGCTTGCAGGCCAGCTTTCCAGACAATGAGTCGGCCGAATAGTGGTTGGGCAGCAACAGGGGGTCGGTGGATGGATCCAGGTCGCTCGAGTCGATGCCGTTCGGAATCCCTCGCAAACGGTCAGATCGGTTGCGGATCAGATGGTCGAGGCCCTCGCCGAACTCGACCGTGGTGATCTCGTGGGCGTACCCCGCGCTGACGGTGGTAATGAGGTCTGCATGGACCAGGCCCTGGCTGAGTACGTTGAATCCGCGTCCCGGGAGTAGGTACAGGGCATCACGCGGTACCCAGTCCGGCGGATAGTCGGCGGGGTCGAACCACCCTTGATAGGCCAGGTTGTGGATTGTGAGTACCGTGGCAGCGCTCCCCACCCGAGCGGATCCCACGCCGCGGCCCACCCAGAACGGGATGATCGCGGTATGCCAATCGTGGCAATGGATGACGTCGGGAGTCCATTCGAGTACATCCACGGCCGCCAGAGCCGCGTGCGAGAATGCCAGAAACCGCCCGACGTCGTCCGGATGCCCGTACACGCTCCCTTGGCCGAAATGCACCTCGTCCTCGATCAGGTAAACGGGAGTCTCGCCAGACTCTGTGGCGAGCACCCGAGCCGAGTCTTCTGAAGGAATGGACCGACTCTCGCCAAATTCGCCGTTCAAGTCTGAATAGCGGGGGAGAATCACCCGCGCGTCGTGGCCCAAACGCCGCAGAGCTCTCGGAAGTACACCGACGACATCACCCAGACCGCCCACTTTCACTAGAGGCGCCATCTCAGTGGCGACGAAGAGGATCTTCAGCGGCGGCCCTTCCGACGCGTTCTCAGGATCGCGCTGGATCACGCCGGCGCCGCTCTCCGCACGCCATGGAGCGGTTCGTGCACGGATGCGAAGACCGATGCTCCACTTGGAATTAGCGTCTCGCCGTGGAAATCAGCCGCCGTTACTCCGGCGTCGATCATGACGTTGCGGCCGACTCGAATGCCCGCCGGCAGACTGGCCCGCTTCCCGATCACCGTGATCCCTGAATCGAGGCGCTCGGGCTCGAGTTGGTTGGGCACGTCCGCCTCGCCGAATCCCACGACGCAGCCTGCGTCGACGAGCACTTCCTTGTCCAGGATGCTGCGATCGATCAGGGCGCCTGCCCGCACCACGGTGTCGGTCATGAGGATCGAATCTCGCACCACTGCGCCCGCCTCGACTACGACGCCCGGCGACAGGACGGAGTGCTCAACCCGCCCATGGATGGAGCAGCCGTGGCTAATCAGGCTGCGTGAAACTTCAGCGTCGCCGAGCACCCGGGCGGGTGGGCGCTCCTCACTGCGGGTATGAATTACCCAGTGCGGATCATAGAGATCGAATTCGGGCGGATCCTCCACCAGCCCCATGTTTGCTTGCCAGTAGGCTTCGATCGTGCCGACGTCACGCCAGTAGTCGTCGAATCGATACGCGAACAGGCGGTCTTGCCGCACCATGCTGGGGATGATGTCGCGCCCAAAATCATGATGGGACGCCTCGTCGGTCGCATCCTCGGTCAGGCGTTGGGCCAGGAGCTCTTTCTCGAACAGATAGATGCCCATGGAGATCAGATTGCTGCGCGGCTCCGCGGGTTTCTCATCGAAAGCAACAATGCGGTCCCCGCTATCCACTACCAGGGTGCCAAACCGCGAGGCTTCCGCGAGCGGGACCTCCATGGTCGCGACTGTGACGTCGGCATGCTTATCGTCATGGAAGGCGAGCATGCGGCGGTAGTCCATCCGATAGATGTGATCGCCTGCCAGCACCAGGACCACTTCGTCGCGGTCGTTGGTCACGAACGGCAGGTTCTGATAGACGGCATCGGCTGTGCCTCGATACCAGTCCGACACCGCGTGGCCCAGAAACGGCTGCATGAGGCGCAAGCCCCGGTGCGTGCGATCCAGATCCCAGGGCCGGCCGATCCCGATGTGATCGTTGAGCGAGTGCGGCCGGTACTGGGTGAGGACGGCGACGTCGAAGATATCCGAGTTCACGCAGTTACTGAGCGTGAAGTCGATAATTCGGTACTTGCCGCCGAAGGGCACAGCGGGCTTGGCGCGCTCCCGCGAGAGCACGGACAGGCGCTCTCCCTCGCCGCCGGCCATGATCATGGCCAGGACGCTACGCGGGGCCACCCCGTTCCCCTAGTGTCCTACCAAAGTTCGCTGAAGAAGTTCGGCCACCCTCACCCCGTCCCTCTCCCAGGGGGAGAGGGGGCAGGTCTGGGACCTCGGCTCATCTCAGCGGGCCGCGACCGGTTCGGCCACCAGGTACTTGTTGAACCAGCCCATCAGACGTGACCAGGCGTCTTCCTGGACCTGGGAATTGGCGCGATCGCCCCTCGCGGACATGAAAGCGTGCCCCACGCCAGGGTAGATGTGCGTCTCATGGAGTACGCCATGGCGCTGTAGCTCCGCGTCGAGCTTCCGCACCTCATCAGGAGAAGGATGCTGGTCCTCCTCACCGTCCAAAATGATGATGGGGCAGCGAATGTTGGCGGTCATGTCA
>DASXTD010000511.1:0-12375 GCA_036505655.1 Chloroflexota bacterium | reverse complement strand
GATGACAGGTGATGCGAGACGAAACGGACACGTTACCGCCTGCGCTGACCGAGAAAGTCCTCGAGAGACTTGGATTCAGCGAACGCCCAGAGCCAACGCTCGAGAGCCTGAATGCGGTCTATGCCGCCTGGTGCCGGCGGGTGCCGTTCGACAACGTGCAGAAGATCATCCACCTGCACATCAACGCAGCGGGCCCGCTGCCTGGAGACGACGCCGAGAGCTTCTTTCACGCCTGGCTTGCGCACGGCACGGGCGGCACCTGCTGGGCGGGCAACGGCGGCCTCCACGCCTTGGTGGTTTCGCTAGGATACTCGGCAGTTCGAGGTATCGGAACGATGGTGACCTCGCCGAACGTGCCGCCTAATCATGGCACCGTCCTGGTCCACCTCGACGGCGAGCGCTACATGGTGGATGCGTCGATCCTGCATGGTTCTGCGCTTCGATTGGACGAGCAGGAGATCACACGCGTCGCGCATCCTGTCTGGGGCGTGCGCTGCGAGCGGCGGGACGGCCGCTGGCACATCGCCTGGCGCCCTCTGCACACGCCGACTGGCATCGACTGCCGGATCGAGCGATTGGAGGCCTCGCGCGTCGAGTTCCAGGAAGCGCACGAGCGGACACGCGCCTGGAGCCCGTTCAACTATGCCGTCTCAGCCCGCCTGATTCGGGGCGACGCAGTGGTGGGGGCGGCATTCGGGCAGCGAATCTCGATCGACGGGAGCGGCATGATTGTCCACGAGCCAATCGATCGCCAGACCCGCGACCAGGTTCTCATCGAGCAAATCGGCCTCAGCGAAGAGATCGTGAGTCAGCTGCCGCCGGACCGGGAGACACCCCCACCTCCGGATTTCATGCGGGGTGCCCTTCAGGGAAACACGCTAACCGGATAGCGCTTTTTACGGCCAACCCTTGGCGCAGACTCGGAGATTGATTCCCGAGGCGCTCCGCCGTTTTACGGCCGCCCCTTGTACCAGACTCGGACGATGATTCCCGAGGCGCTCCGCTTTATTACTCGACGGTGACGGACTTGGCCAGGTTACGGGGCTTGTCTACATCGCAGCCACGCGCAACGGCCGCGTAGTAGGCCAGGAGCTGCAGGGGTACCACGTTCACAATCGGGGATAGCAGCTCGGGCGCGGCAGGCGCCCACAGCACCTCATCGGCGTGGCTCTGAATGTCCTCGTCGCCCTCGGTGGCGAGCGCGATGATGCGGCCGCCCCGCGAGCGCACCTCCTCGACGTTGCTGATCAGCTTTTCGCGGGTCGCGCTCTCCGTGGCCACCACCAGTACGGTCATGTCCTGCTCGATCAAGGCCAGCGGGCCGTGCTTCAGCTCGCCTGCCGCGTACCCTTCGGCCTGGATGTAGGAGATCTCCTTCAGCTTCAGCGCACCCTCGAGGGCGGTGGGAAACCCGATGCCGCGTCCCAGGAACAGTAAGCTTTTGAGGTGGGCGCTCTGATCGCCAATCCGGGCTGCCTCGCCAGCATTGGCGAGTGCGCGAATGATGGCGGGCGGCAGCGCCTCCAGTTCGGCTGCGACCTGGGCGATCCGAGATTCGGCTAGCCGCCTGGTGGCCTGACCCAGCCACAAGCCCACCAAGGCCAGCGCCGCGACCTGCCCGGTAAAGCTCTTGGATGACACGACGGCGACTTCTGGGCCGGACTGCTGCAGAACCGTTGCGTTCCCGACGGTGGTGATCGCACTGCCGACCACATTGGTAATGGCCAAGCACTGCGCGCCTGCGTTTCGAGCCAACTCGAAAGCCGCCAGTGTATCCGCCGTTTCGCCGCTCTGGCTGACAGCGACGCAAAGCGTTCCCGCGTTGATGGCGGGATCCCGATAGCGGAGCTCAGAAGCGATATCCACGTCCACTGGCAGATGCAGCCAGGACTCAAACATGTAGCGCGCCATGAGGCAGGCGTGAAAGGCGCTGCCGCAACCGGTGAGCAGGATCCGTTGGACGCGATGCGCATCGATCGGCTCTAACTCGGGCAGTCGGATCCGGCCGGCTTCGAGTCGGCCGGCCAGGGTGCGAGTCAAGGCTTCGGGCTGTTCGTAGACTTCTTTGAGGAAGAAATGCGGGTAGCCTTCGCGCTCAGCCGAGGAGAGATCCCATTCGATCTCTTCCGTCGGTCGTTCCACCTGGCGGCCGTGACTATCGATGACCAGCGCGCCGTCGGGCGTAGCGGCCACCAGGTCCCCGTCCAGTAGACGGATGATCTTGTGGGTGTGGCTGAGCAAGGCCGGGATGTCCGAGGCGAGCAGCGTGCCGTGATCGGCAAGGCCCACGACCAGTGGCGCTCGATAGCGGGCCCCAACGATCACGTCGGGGTTGTCCAGTGAGACCGCTGCGATCGCGTAGAGGCCGCGGACTCGGGCCAGGGCGAGTCGGCACGCTGAAAGAAGCTTGTCAGTTTGGGCCCCTCCCTTATTCTTAGCAAGCTCGACCTCGATGAGATGGGCGAGTACTTCGGTGTCAGTCTCGGACTCCATCCGGTGGCCTTGCGCGACCAATTCGTCCCGCAGCTCGGCGTAGTTTTCGACGATGCCGTTGTGGACGACGCAAATGCGGTGAGTACAGTCGGTGTGGGGATGGGCGTTCTCGTCGGACGGCCGGCCGTGAGTCGCCCACCGGGTGTGCCCGATCCCAACCGTCCCTACCGGCGAGTCGGTTTCGAGCAGCTTGCCCAGCTCAGCCAGGCGTCCGACGCTCTTGCGGATCGCCAGCTCGCCCGAGTTGGTGAGCACGGCAATACCCGCCGAGTCGTAGCCGCGATATTCGAGGCGGTCGAGTCCCTCCATCAGGAGTGGGACCACTGGAGAGGACCCTGAATAGCCCACGATCCCGCACATGCTTAGTCCCCTCCCACCACCGTCGTGCTGCGCTCTCTCAGCGTATCATTCGGCGGCCTGGAACCCGATGCAGCGCCAGGATGTTTACCATAACGCCCGCGGCGCTCCGGCGGGAGAAGCTCCGCGATGGCCTCCATGATCTGGTCCGAGCCGCGGTTGGGGCGCGCTTCCTCAACAAAGAACGGCTCGCCAATGGTGAGCTGAAACCGCGGACGCCGCCAAAGGCTTTGGAGGCCCCGGATTTTCTCAGTCCCTACAAACGCGACGGGCAAGACCGGGCATCCTGAGCGAGCTGCCAGGTAGGCGACGCCCGCCCGGCCTTCGCCCAACCCTCCGGGCCGCCGGGTTCCCTCTGGAAATAGCAGCAGCACACCCCCGCTCTGGAGGACGGCCAGCGCGCCCCGTACCGCCGCGCGATCCGCTTCGCCACGACGGACCGGGAAAACACCCCAAGCGCGGAGCACCCGACCCTGCAGCCATTTGCTAAACAGCTCGGACTTGCCCATGGATGTCAGCGGGCGCGGGGTGATCGCCGCCAGTATGGGTGGATCGGCGATGCTCAAGTGGTTAGATACGACCAGCACCCCACCCTGGCGGGGAAAATTCTCAAGACCGGCGACTTCGGCCCGGGTAAAGAGGTGCATCACCAGACGGGCCAGACCGCAGCTGAGTCGGTAGAAGGCCGACCCGCTGCGAACAGGAAGCTCGGAGGCGGCGTTGTCGGTCATGCGTTCCTGGGATGGGCTCGTGCTTCGTTCACCATCTGCTCTATCCGGCTCACTACTTCCTCTATCGATTGACCATCAGTCGAGACGACAACGGCCCCTGGAGGGACGGTCAATGGTGCCACGGCTCGACCGGAGTCGCTCTCGTCACGCTGGGAGAGCGCCGCTCCCACGGTAGCCTCCTCGGATGCCTGCCCAGCCTGGGACGCGCGCCTGCGCGCCCGCTCCGCCAGCGATGCGTCCAGATACACTTTAATCGCTGCCTGGGGAAACACCACGCTGCCCACATCCCGCCCGGCCGCCACCACCCGCTCGGCCTCAGCCGCCCGCCGCTGCAGTGGCAGCAACGCGGCTCGAACCACCTCCTGACCCGCCACCGTGGAGACATGAGCTTCGACTGGCGGGCTTTGTGTGCCGGCCACAAAGTCCGGTGCGGGCCATAGGGCCGGGTGATCATCTGCCCCAAGGTTCCGCTGCCTTTGGTTCGGAGGATCGAGCAAGCTTTCCAGTTCCGGCACGAGCCGAGACAAGCCCTCTCCATCCTGGGTAGAAACGCCTTTGGCCAACGCGAGAGCCGTCAGGCCTCGGTAGAACAACCCGGTGTCCATAAAAATGGCGTCCAGACGGGCCGCTAGCCGGATCCCGACCGTCGTCTTCCCCACGCCAGCCGGGCCATCGATAGTAACGATCAAGGGCGTCCCTTTTTACGGCCAGTCATTGACTTAAACCACGTGAATTGAGTCCTGAGACCCCTCCGCTTCGCTTCGCGTCGTTTAGTGCTTCGATCTCTTCCGAGGATAACAGCCGCGACCCGCCTGGACGGAGCCGGCCGAGGCGCACCGGTCCGATCCGAGTCCGGACCAGGCGACGCACGGAGAGGCCGACTACCCCGAGGATACGCCGTACCTCATGGTTGATGCCCTCAGCCAGGACCAATCGCACCCAGGCTCCCGAATCGCGTTGGATGGCCGCCACCCGTAGCGGCCGTCGGGGCCGACCATCCAGCACCACACCAGCCCGGATCGCGTCCAAGGTTGCTGGTTCTGGGACTCGATCTACGAGCGCCTCATATTCCTTTTCTACTCCGTACCTCGGGTGGGTGACTCGCTGGGCGAGCTCACCGTCATTGGTCAACAGGATCAGCCCTTCGGATTCTTTGTCCAGCCGGCCGACCGGATAGAGCCGGACGGGAGAGTCCACCAGTTGCACCACCGTCCGCCCGGCGTGCGGGTCGCGGACCGTTGAAGTCACGCCAACTGGTTTATAGAGCGCGTAGGTCATCGTGGCAACGAGGCCGATGGTCACACCATCAACGGCGATCGCGTCCCGTTCGACATCGACGAGCGCCACGGGCGTCTGGAGTATTTCACCGTTGACGGCCACGCGCCGTTGTTCGATCAGGCGGTCCGCTTCCCGTCGCGAGCAATATCCGAGCGATGACAGGGCGCGCGCGATCCGCATGGGAGGGAGCGGCAACTCATGCCTCATTCGGTCCATTGGATGAGCGGACGCCGCTCCAGTAGCAGCATGGAGCGCAACACATCCTGCTGGCGCCAGGTGAACCCTCGAAGAAAGGGGCGTTCCCAGCCGGCCAGACGTAGAGCAGGGCTTCCGTTCCCCTCCCGCAAGGCCGCTAAACCTCTCGACTCGATCATCATGGAAACGGGCGCTATCTGGTTGAAACCCAGGTCGAGTAGCTGGCGGGCTTCTCCACCGATATCAGGACTGTTCATTACGACGGCGATGAGCCGCTGCCCATTCCGAGTGGCGGAAGCCGCGAACGTGCGCCCGGCGTCGTCCGTGAACCCGGTCTTAACGCCGTCGATGCCATCATAGCTTCCCACTAGTGGGTTGATACTCACGAACAGATACGGGGGCGGTCCGGGCGCGACATAGCGGGGCGTGGCGACGATGCGGGCCAGGGTCGGATCCGCCAGCAGCGCACGGGCCATCTCAGCCACATCGCGAGCCGAAGAGTAGTGGTTCGGCGCATCCAAACCGGTGGGATTAGAGAAGTGCGTATTCTTGAGCCCCATCGCGGTCACCCGGTCGTTCATCCACGCCACGAATTGATCGATAGATCCCCCGCCGACGGTTTCCGCAATCGCCAGTGCCGCATCGTTGCCAGAGGACAGCAGCAGACCGTAGAACATCTCCTCCAGTGGAAGCTGATCACCGGGCTCGAGGCCGATGACCGCCGGCTCAGACATCGAGCGTTCGGTCGCAACGATGGGCGTGGACAGGGGGGCTCTTTCGACGGCCACCAGGGCGGTCATCATCTTGGTCAAGCTAGCCGGCGCCAGACGAGCATCGGCGTCATGAGCAAGCAGCACGTGATCCGTATTGCCATCGAGCAGCGCCGAAGCCACCGCTCGCACCGGTAGGTCGGGCTCTGAGCGGAGCGCTGCCACCTCGCTGGAGCCGATTCGGGGTTCGAATGGGTCGCCCAGCCCCAAGCTCGGCGGCCCAAAACCTACCGCGCTGCCCAGCAGCGCTATCCAGCAGGTCAGGGCAAAGCCCTTGACGATCGGATGATCGGCTTGACTCAGTTTTACGGCCGTCACCAGTTCTCACCTCGGGAGTTGAGCCCCGATTCCGCTCCGCGAGACGCTCCGCTCAGTCTGGCTGCTCCCCTACGGCGCTTTTGAGATGATCAAGCCGCACCACATTATCCTGGGCATCGATCTCGATCGCGATGACGTCCACGCGCCAGTCCGACTCGGCGCCGCCTAGCTTCTGTACGTACTGGGTCGCCAGCGCTGCCAGCTTGCGCTGCTTGGGCCCAGCGACAGACTCTTCGGGCGTGAAGTCGCCTGCTCGCCGCGTTCGCACCTCGACGAACACCAGACAATCCTTGTCTTGGGCCACCAGGTCGATTTCGCCGAGGCGGCTGCGCACGTTTTGCTCGATGATGCGGTAGCCCTGCTTCTTCACGTAGTCGGCGGCCAGGACCTCGCCTCGCCGTCCCAGCTCGGGCCGCCTATTCGTCCTCAACAGCCTCAATCTCGATTCTGAACCCCACGGCGTAGAGCCTGTCCGCGTCCCCGTCGCCATACCCCAGGAGCTGAGCTATTGGTGCGAACGACCGACGATGGTGAACCGAAGGACCGAGCGCCCCCAGCGCCGCTTGATGAGAGCGACTGCCATAGCCCTTGTGACGGGCGAATCCGTACGCTGGGCATCCATCCTCCAGCTCCTTCATCATGCGGTCCCGGGTGACTTTGGCCACGACCGACGCGGCCGCGATGCTGAGCACGGTCTGGTCTCCGCGAACGATGGCCTTTTGGGGATACGAGGGTGACCACAGCGGAAATCCGTCCACTAGTAAGTAGGAGGGCTCCTGGCCGAGGTCTTTCACCGCCCGCCAGAATGCCAATTGTCCGGCCCAGGCCAGCCCCAGCGTGTCGATCAACTCGACAGGCACGATACCGACACCGACATATGACGCGGCGGCTCGGATGGGCTCGATGAGCTTCTCACGCTGTAGAGGCGTAAGCATCTTGGAGTCGCGAACGGCCCGCAACGCGAAAGGAATTCGCGTTCGAGGAGGCAGGACAACGGCAGCTGCGACCACGGGACCCGCCCAGGCGCCGCGGCCCGCTTCGTCGATGCCGGCCACCCACGGCACGCCCTCATTCCACAGTTGACGCTCGAGCCGAAGGTTGGGAACGACGGATGCGGATGTCGGCATTGGCAGGCACGCCCTCTTTTAACGGCCCCTCCGCGGGTTGCAACTCGGAGGATGAACCCCGAGGCCGCTGCGCTCTGACGAGACTGCCTGATTATCAGCCCTGAGGACGAGGTGGACGGCGCTCCCGCAGGCGGGCGGCGCGGCCTACTAGACCACGCAGGTAGTACAGCTTCGCACGCCGAACGACGCCATGCCTTAGCACTTCGACCTTGTCGAGCCGGGGCGAGGCGAATAGGAACGTGCGCTCGACCCCCACTCCATGGGCGACGCGGCGAACAGTGAACGTGCCGTCCAGGCGCTTGGGGCGGTGCTGGCGAATCACAGCGCCCTCGAAGACCTGGATGCGTTCCTTTCCGCCTTCGACCACGCGGGCGTGAACCTTCACGGTATCACCGACTTCGACCTGGGGTCCGCCTTCCCGCCCGCCATCCAGAACTTTCTGCAGATCGATCATTTAACGGCCCTCACTTGTCTAAGATCCGGGCCTTGGAGCCCGAGACCGCTCCGCTCATTTTGGCCTCCGCTAGATGAAAATCGGGGCCAGCACCAGCGTGATGGTGCTCAGCAGCTTTACGAGTACGTGCAGCGACGGCCCAGCGGTGTCCTTATAAGGATCACCCACAGTATCACCTACCACGCCCGCCGCGTGCGCAACGCTCCCCTTGCCCTGGACTTCCCCGTTGGCTGACTTCAATTCACCAGCTTCGATGAATTTTTTGGCATTGTCCCACGCCCCACCGCTGTTGTTGAGGAAGGTGGCTAGGAGCACACCGGCGATAGTGCCCACCATGAGCAATCCCGCGACTGATTCCCAGCCCGCGTTGCCGCCCTGGGTTCCGATGAGGCGAAAGATGACGCCGACGGCGATTGGCATGAGCACGGCCAGTAGCCCGGGCGCGATCATCTGGCGGAGCGCCGATCGGGCCGTGATGTCCACTGCTCGATGGTAGTCGGGCTTAGAGGTTCCCAGCATGATGCCCGGGTCCTCACGGAACTGACGCCGCACTTCCTCGATGATCTCAGCGCCGGCGCTGCCCACCGCCCGGATGGCGAGCGAGCTGAACAGGTAGACCAGCATGGCGCCCAGCAGTGCGCCCACGAAGACCTCAACGTGGGCGAGATTCACGGGCAAAGGCGCAGCGCAATTGGGGATAACGCCAGCCAGCCGAGCGGGCAGTACAGATTCGGGAGTGATACAGCCGAGCAACTCCTTGACCCGGTCCAGGTAGGCGCTGAACAGCAGGAATGCTGCCAGGCCGGCCGAGGCAACCGCATAACCTTTGGTCAAGGCTTTGGTCGTGTTTCCGACGGCATCCAATGAATCGGTAATCTCACGGGCCTGGGCAGGCGCCTGCGCGAACTCGGTGATGCCACCGGCGTTATCGGTGATGGGTCCAAAGGTATCCATGGCCAGCACGTATGCGGCGGACATCAGCATGCCCATGGTGGCGACGGCGGTTCCGTAGATCCCCCCGTGGAGGACCGGTGACGCGGAACCGAGCGAGAAGGCTGCGACGAGGGCGACGCCGATGCACAGCGCGGTGGCTGCTGTGGTCTCAAACCCGACCGCCGTTCCCGTGATGACGGTAGTAGCAGGCCCGGTCATGCAGGCACGGGCGATCTCCTGCACCGGGCGCCACGAGCCTGCTGTGTAGTACTGGGTGATGTAGACGAAAGCGATCCCTACCGCGATACCGACCAGGCCACAGGCGAAGAACCACTGCCAGGCCGTCCCCATCATGGCATTGGTCGCAATGTACAGGCCCACCACCGAGAGGATCGAGACGACGTAGTAGCCGCCATTGAGGGCGGACATCGCATCGCGTCCGGGTCGGGCAAATAGTGGGACTGACAGGAGCCCGACGATGGTGGCGATGATGCCAAATGAACGCAGCACCAATGGGAAGAAAATCCACTCGACACGACCGGTGGAAGCGGCAATGGCCACGCCAAGGATCATGGCGCCAATGTTTTCGGCAGACATCGATTCGAACAGGTCAGCGCCACGGCCCGCGCAGTCGCCCACGTTGTCTCCCACCAGGTCGGCGATCACGGCCGCGTTGCGCGGATCATCTTCGGGGATACCCGCTTCGACCTTGCCAACTAGGTCAGCGCCCACGTCGGCGGCCTTGGTGTAAATGCCGCCGCCAAGCTGG
This sequence comes from Chloroflexota bacterium, assembly GCA_036505655.1. Taxonomy (GTDB): domain Bacteria; phylum Chloroflexota; class UBA6077; order UBA6077; family SHYK01; genus DASXTD01. The sequence continues at coordinate 2,950 of DASXTD010000511.1, read as the reverse complement.
GCGAACAGGGCCACAAAGCTGGCTCCAAAGCCGTAACCAACGATGAGAAACGGGGTAGTTTCGATGCTGTTACCGAGCATTGAACTGTAGACGTAGAAGATTCCGGCAACCCCCAAAAGGCTCATTGCCGTGACCAGGAATCCGGAGACGGCCCCGCCCCGCAGCGCAACTGTGATGGCATCCTTGAGCGAATTCTGTGCCGCGGACGCCGTGCGCAGATTCGCCCTCACCGCGATGTACATCCCAATATAGCCAGCGATGGACGAGCAGGCCGCTCCCAGCAGGAACGCGACGGACGTGAGGACGCCCTCGGTCGAGCTGTGGGCAAAGTTGCCCACGAGCAGGCCGATGATGACGGAGGTGACGACCGCTAAGATGGAGATGGTGCGATATTGCCGACTGAGGAAGGCGTTGGCGCCCTCAACGATCATTGCACCCACTGCGCGCATCTCGTCCGAGCCCGTATCACGCCGGAGTACGTCCCAGGCCAGATAGAGCGCGAAAAGAACCGCCAATAATCCCGCTATGGGCACAATTGGCAAAAGATCCATCTGCACTGACCTCCATTTCGGGCGACCCTCTGACTCAGGGCCGCCCCCCCTTTTCGATCCAGGCGAACCGCGCAGTGCACAAATCAGCTTCGCTGCACGTTTGCTCAGTGTGTCCAGGTGCTACCTGGTTAGCCTAATTTGTGGATTAACCGCTGTCGTGTAGGTCGACGGCTCGAGAGGCTTCAAATCGGGCCAGTCGCCCGAGGCGCAACAGGGTAGTGTAAGGGCTCAGGACTGCCCTGAGCAAAGCCTCGTGGACAACGCCAGGCGCTCGACGCGAATTGCGAGCCTTTTCGGCAATCCTCAAATGGACCTGTTTAGAGCCACGAGCAGGCGCCTCGCTGCCTCAGGCGGATCGGGGGCGCGAAACAGCGCGCTGACCACGGCGACTCCAGCGGCACCCCGGCCTAGGACCGCAGGCGCCCGCTCGGCCGTAATCCCGCCAATGCCCACTACTGGGACAGGACTGGCCTGGCACGCTTGTTCCAACAAATCAAGCCCAGCGTATTCGGCGTCCGGTTTCGTTCCGGTCACAAAGACGGCGCCGAATCCCAGGTAATCAGCGACGGCCGACGCCGGAGCGATCTCGTGAAGATACGAAGCGGACGCTCCGACGATGCGGTCCGCCCCAACCAGGGCCCTGCCCCATTCCAGGGGAAGATCATCCTGGCCTAAATGGACTCCGTCGGCACCCGCAGCGACCGCCAGATCGGCTCGATCATTCATAAGCAGGAGCCCACCCTGTGCATGAATTCGATTCACCAAAGTGCGCGCCACGGTCACCCGTTCTCGGTCCGAGTGCTCCTTATCGCGATACTGGAATAAGCGAACGCCAGCACGCAGCAGCACGTCCACGATCCGCACAAGCTCATCGGGACCGAGCGCGTCGTCAGTAACCGCGTAAAGCCGGGTGGCGGCGAGCAGTGGCCCCAGCCTTTCTTTGGCAGGGCCACCGGCGTTGTCAGTCACACGCGATTTGACTGGGTGTCGGGGGCCACCACCGAGCTGACGGCCGAGGCCACTCCGCGCGTTGTGCCACCGAGGGTCGTCCGCTTTTGACGGCCGTCCTGGGTGCCCACCTCCCACGTTGTCGTCCCAGACTGCTCCACTCATTTAGAATGGCGCGAGGTTTCAACGTGCAAACGAACACCGGATCGCTGATCCTGCGGGATCCCCTCGTCCGCGCCCTGCTGACGCTCCTGGTAATCATCGCGGCGCTCACCTTGATTCAGATCGTGTGGGCTTTCGTCGTCCAGTTCCAGGACCTGATCATGCTGTTCGTGCTGGCCTGGATTATCTCCTTCTTATTGGAACCAGCGGTAGCCAGATTGAGCCGGATCATGTCTCGTATGGTAGCCATCCTGGTGGTGTACCTCGTCTTGCTTCTGGCGATGGGCGGAGGGCTGTTCTTGCTCGTGCCCGGGCTGATTAGTCAGAGCGAAGCGGCGGCGCAGCAAGCGCCGCTCCTCGCCGACAAGCTGTCCGGGCTGGTTGCTGGGTTGACTGGGCTTCTGGCAGCTCAAGGCCTCTCCGCCTCCGACTTCACCGCCCAGATTCTGGAGCCGGTCAAGGCTGTCGGACCGCTCCTGTTTGCGAACGCGGTGACGCTGGCGACTGAAATGGCGTCAATCCTGTTTCAACTGGTCATCATCATCGTACTCTCGCTCTATCTCATGATCGATGGTGAGCATCTGGGTGGGCGCCTGGCCGATGCGATTCCGGTGCGCTATCGCCACGACTTCGCCTACTTCGTGGGCAGCATCTATCGAGCTTTCGGCGGCTTCTTACGCGGCCAGATCATCCAGTCGCTCGTCTACGGCATCGGCATTGCGCTCATCATGATCCTGACAGGGCTCGGGCCCTATGCGACGTTAGTGAGCGTGGTGGCTGCCATCTCGATCTTTATTCCGTTTCTGGGACCTCTTCTAGGAACCATTCCACCCATTGTGATTGCACTTGCAGTCGGAGACCTTCAGCGCGGCCTGGTCGTCGGGATTCTCACCGTGGTTCTGAACCTCATTGTCATCAACGTCCTGGCGCCGAAGGTCATGAGTCAGGCGATCGGCCTAAATCCCATCCTGGTGCTGGGCGCGGTGCTGGTTGGTGCTCGACTGGGTGGTCCCTGGGGGGCGCTATTCGGGGTTCCCGTCGCCGCCGTGGTTGGCGCCATGCTGTCCTTCTATCAGCTGACCGTGGCCGAGCGGGAGCAGCGCGTCATGGAAGTGGTCCGCACGAGCGAAGGAGTTTCCGCCGCCGCGGCGCTGCCTACAGATGCCCCATCGCCGGAAGCTCAGCCCTCGACCGGCGCTCCTTGACGGCGGGACGCCCTCGCGTTCGCAAGGCGGTAATCCCCGCGGCGGGCCTGGGAAGCCGCTTCCTGCCCGCAACCAAGGCGGTCC
>DASXTD010000510.1:0-11517 GCA_036505655.1 Chloroflexota bacterium | reverse complement strand
GCCACGCCCACCATGGAGTCGCGCGACACCAGCTTCGTCAGCTCCTCCGCGCTCATGCCCACCGTGCCGGCCGGCTGCTCGGGAAGCACCAGGTAGCGAACCTCGGCGGTGCTGTCCCAGACCCTGATCTCTACTGCCGGGTCGAGCTCCAGCCCGAACTCCCGCAGCACGGCGCGCGGCTCAGAGACGGCTCGGGCGCGATAGGCGGGCGACTTGTACCAGGAGGGCGGCAGGCCGAGGACCGGCCAGGGATAGCAAGAGCACAACGTGCAGACGACCATGTTGTGAATTTGAGGAGTGTTCTCCAGGGCCACGATCTGCGCACCCTGAGCACCGCCGTAACCCAGCTCGGCGATGGCGGCAGTCCCGTCTTCGAGCAGTCGCTGCTTGTAGGCGGGATCGGTCCAGGCACGGGCGACGACCCGGGCCCCGTTGAGGGGTCCGACGTCCTGCTCGTAGGTCTTGATTAGGGCGTCGATGGCGTCGGTGCTGACCAGGCCCTTCTCGACCAGCAGCGACTCCAGGGCTTTGGTCCGAATCGCCGGGTAGGGCTCGGGCAAAGGGTGATGGTGATGGCCGTCATGGTCCTCGCTCATGCTCTGCCTCCCAAATAAGTACGTTTGTCATTCTGAGCTTCTGAAATGTCATGCTGAGCCCGCAGGCGAAGCATCTCCGGGTGCTGGTAGTAGGAGCCTGGCAATACGTGCCGGGAGGTCCTTCGTCGCTTCGCTCCCCAAGGACGACAGGATATTTTCATTCGATTACGGCCGGATCCAGGTAGCTGTCCCAGAGATCGATGTAGACGCTGGCGTTGGGCTCGGCCGCGTCGCCCCACAGCTCGACGGCCTCGAAGCGGACGCTGTACACGGCCTGGGGCTCAGGTTCGCGGTGGGCCACGATGGCGTCCGGCAGGTTGCAAATGCCGTTGATGTTTGCGATCTGCCCCTGCTTACCCCGCGCGTAACGAGGCAGGCGAGTGTGGCCCTTGGGATGGATGTTGCGGGCCAGGACGCGGTCGCCAACCTGGAACCGAGCGATCCCATCGTCGTGGTGGACACTCGGGCGTCGGAATGCGGCGGCCACGACGCGGGCGGTGAGCTCAGGGTCGGTTCTCCGCGGGACTGGCGCGTCGGGGTTGGCTTCGTAAGCCTCGAAGCTCGCCCGCATCTCGTCGGCCTCCAGGACCTCGTTTGCGACTAGCGCTTCCTGGAATACGGCCAACCAGCGCTCGTAGTAGCTGAGGCCCAGGTAGCGGGCGGGAGGCATCTGTTCGAGCGCGTAGCGGTGCTCGTCGACGGTGGCGAACATGGGGACGGTGAGGGCGCGGCGAAGCGCGTAGAGCCGCGCTTCCCAGGGCTCGTGGAAAACGGGCTCGTCCTTCTCGTAGGGAATCGGGCCGAAGCCGTGCATCCCGCCCAGGTCGTGCACGCCATCCATTCACGGCTCCCGCTGACGAGACTGACCCCTCGCCCATCGCCTTGGGAGAGGGAGGGGTGAGGCTCCACGTTTTCGGCGAATTCCAGCCTTTGGACATTAGTCTACCATCCCTAAGCGGGCCAGCCTGGGGCTTGAACGGAAGTGCATGGTCCCCCAGAATGCGCGTTGTGATGAGCTTGGAGATCGTGAAGCCGGCCTCGATGGGCGAGGCGATCGAGGCGCTGGGGCGCTACGGCGGCGAGGCGAGGCCGATCGCGGGTGGCACCGCGCTGGTGCTGATGCTGCGGCAAGGGCTCGTGGCGCCGCCGGCCGTGGTGCGCCTCGATGGCGTGCCGGGGATAAGCAGCATCGCAGTGGACGATGGGCTGATCCGAATTGGCGCCATGGCGACGCTGCGCCAAGTCGGTGAGTCCGCGGAGGTGCGGGCACGCCTACCGATCCTAGCGGGGGCATGCGGGCTGGTGGGAAACGTTCGGGTGCGCAATGCCGCGACGCTGGCCGGCTGCCTGTGTGAGGCGGACTACGCCTCGGATCCGCCAGCGGTTCTGGCCGCGCTGGACGCCCGAGCTCGGCTGGAGCGGAGCGGCGGTACGCGCGAGCTGCCCGTGCTGGATCTGATAACTGGCTTCTACGAGACGGCCTTGATGCCAGGCGAGCTGGTAACCGAGATCCTGGTGCCGGTGCCACCGGTTGATGCTCACCAGGTGTATTTGAAGTTCTCGACCCGCTCATCGGAGGACCGACCGTGCGTGGGCGTGAGTGCCGTGTTGCAGCTCGATCAAGATCATCGGATCGCCGACCTGCGGGTGGCGGTGGGGGCCGCGACGGAGCGTCCGCTACGGTTGCTCGAGGTGGAGCAAGCCACGCTCGGTGAGCCAGCGGCGGGGGACCTGTTCGCGGCGATCGGCGAGGGGCTGGCGGAAGCGGCGGACACGATCAATGATGTGCGGGGGTCAGCCGCTTATCGGAAGCGGATGATCGCGGTGTTCGTGAGGCGCGCACTGGAGCAGGCAGCCCGTGGCGAGAGCGGGGCCTGGCGGTCGTGATGCCAGATTCGCGAGCCACCCAGCAGTTCCACGACGCGGAGCTGAAAGTGGCTGGGCAAATCCCATATGCGCTGAACGTCGATCTGCCCCGTCTGGTCCACGCGCGCTGCGTCCGGAGCCCTTATGCCCACGCGCGGATCCTGAACGTCGATGCGTCGCGCGCGCAGACCCTCGAAGGGGTCGTTTGCGTGCTGACTCGCGATGACCTAAGCGACGGGTCGATCCTTCCCTACTACGGGGCGGCGATCAAAGACCAGCCGATCGTGGCCATCGATAAAGTCCGCCACGTGGGAGACGTGGTCGCGGCGGTCGTGGCAGAAACCCCGGAGATCGCCGCGGAGGCGGCGGCGCTCGTCGAGGTCGAATACGAAGAACTCCCGGCCGTGTTCGATGCGCTCGAAGCCCTGCAGCCGGGCGCGCCACTGGTGCACGAGCAGATCGTCGATCACTACGAGATTCCGCCTAACGCCGGCATCCGGCCCGTGAACGGGACCAATCTGATCAACCATATGAAGATTCGGCGCGGCGATATCGAGGCTGGTCTCGCCGAGTCCGATCTTGTAGTCGAAGAGGTCTATTCCAGCCCCGCCCTCCAGCATTGTGCCCTCGAGCCCCACGTGACAGTAGCTGATTGGGAAGATGATGAGCTGACCATCTGGTCGGCTACCCAGATGCCGCACTTCGTGCGCCAGCAGGTGGCGGACGTGTTCCGCGTTCCCGTCCAGCGAGTACGGGTCCTGGTCTCCACTTTAGGTGGCGGCTATGGGTCCAAGACGTACACCCGCATGGAGCCGCTGGCCGCGGTGCTGGCCCGCAAGACCGGGCGCCCCGTGAAGCTGCTGCTCAGCCGCGCCGAGGAGTTCGTGACCACCACCAAGCACGAGGCGCGGGTGCACATCAAGACGGGCGTGAAGCGGGACGGCACTATCCAGGCGCGCGAGGTGGAGATCCACTACAACGCGGGTGCCTATGCGGACCGCAGTGGGACCATCGCTCGCTCGGGGGGCGTCGGCGCTATCGGACCGTATCGAGTGCCGAACGTCAAAGTCGATGCGTACGCGGTCTACACGAACCGACCGAACGCGGTGCCGTTCCGGGGGCTCGCGGTCTCGCAAGTGGCCTGGGCCTACGAGTGCCACACCGACGAGGTTGCACGCCGCCTGGGGATGGACCCAGTGGAGTTCCGCCAGCGGAATCTGCTCGGTGAGGGCGACACCTTCTGCACTGGCGAAGAGCTGCACGACGTGCATTTCGCGCCGCTGCTGGAAGACTCAGCGGCGTCGATCGGCTATGCGGAGCCGCTGCCGGCGCCGAGCAGACCGGAGCGGGTTGTTGGGCGGGGCCTGGGCGTGATCATCAAGCACATGGGCAGCAACCCGGCGACGACGCAGCTGCAGATTCGGATCGATGCTGATGGATCGATCTTCGCGCTCAGCAGCACGGTCGAAGTGGGCCAGGGGTCGCGAACAGTGTTGGCGCGAGAAGTGGCGCGAGCGCTCAGTGTGCCTGAAGAACGCGTGCAGGTGCCCTATGTGGATACGGATGCTACGCCGCCCGATCAGGGAACCAGCTCCAGTCGGTCGACGTTCTTCAATGTGATGGCGGCCCAGGTTGCCGCTGAGGACGTACGGAAGCAGCTACGCGAGCTAGCGGGTAGGGTCTTCGAGGTGCCCGAGGGGGATGTCCAGATCAATGGGGACTTAGTTTCCGTGCCAGGCGGAGGTGCGAAGCTTCCCCCTCTCCCTCTGGGAGAGGCCTGGCGCCGGCCCGCAGGGCCAAGCCCGGGTGAGGGTGGCCTCGAAATGCATGAGCTTTTGAAGTTGGCCGGCGTGCCGAGCATTACGGGGACCGGCTCGTTCCGCACAGAGATTGGGCTCGACCCCGACACGGGCCAGGGCAAGGCGTCGCATCACTGGCACCAGGCCGCGGCAGGCGCGGTGGTTGAAGTGGATCGCGAAACGGGCAAGGTTTATCTGCTTCGACTGCACCTGGCTACCCACGCTGGGCGAGTCGTGGACCGCCACAACGCCGAGCTACAAAACGAAGGCTGCGCCGCCTTTGGACTATCGCAGGCTCTATTCGAGGAGATCAGCTTCGACGGCGGCCAGGTGGTGAATCCGAATCTGTCCGACTACAACATTGCATCGATGATCGATTTCCCGGCGGCCTTCACCACCACGCTGGCCGAGAGCCCGGATCCGGATGCCGAGGTGCACGGCCTGGGCGAGACGGGGCTGCCCGCGGTCCCGCCGGCTATCGGCAACGCTGTCCGTGATGCACTTGGCGTCCGCATCCCCACCATCCCCCTGGTCCCGGAGCGCGTCCTTTCGGCGATAGAGGGCTCCGCCCCCCACCCTAACCCTCCCCCACGGAGGGGGGAGGGAATTACTCCTTTCCCCCTCGCGGGGGAAGGTGGGGATGGGGGGGTATGAGCACTCAGCAGAGCGTCCTTCGGCTGCACATCAACGGTGCAGCGCATGAGCTCGAGGTGGCGAACCACCAGACGCTGCTCGAGGCGCTGCGCGACCAGGTGGGGCTCACCAGCGTGCGGGAAGGCTGCGGCATCGGCGTGTGCGGGGCCTGCACCGTCCTGCTGGATGGGCGGCCGGTAAGCTCCTGTTTGACGCTGGCGGTGATGGCCGAAGACCACGAGATCCTCACAGTTGAAGGCTTGGGATTGCCCGGGAGTCTGCATCCGCTGCAGGAGGCATTCATCGCCGAGGCTGGGTTCCAATGCTCTTACTGCACGCCCGGATTCATCCTGACCGCCAAGGCGTTGTTGGACGAGCGTCCGAGTGCGACCGACGACGAGATCCGGGAATATCTGTCCGGCAATCTCTGCCGCTGCGGCAGCTACGTGAAGATCATCGCCTCGGTCCGCGAAGCCATTTCTCATCTCAGAAGCTGAAGGGAAAGATCATGCCGATTAAAGACTTGCGGGAATGGATCGAACGGGTCGAAGAGATGGGCGAGCTGACCCGGGTCGATGGCGCCGACGCCAACATCGAGCTGGGCAGCCTGGTCGATCTCTACCAATGGGACATGGGCAATCCAGCCCTGCTGTTCGACAACATCGTGGGCTACCCGCCGGGATTCCGAGTACTGGCCAACGTGCTGACGAGTCTACCCCGCATCGCGCTCAGCCTGGGCTTGCCGGTCGATTACACCGCACGCGACTTCGTGAAAGCCTGGCGGACCCAGCTGAAGGACTTGAAAAACATACCGCCCACGCTGGTCCCAGACGGACCGATCTTCGAGAACCGCATGCATGGCAGCAAGGTCGATCTCACTAAGATTCCAGCGCCGCTGTGGCATGAGGGGGACGGCGGTCGCTTCATCGGCACCGGCTGCATCGTGGTCACCCGCGACCCAGATAGTGGCTGGATCAACTGCGGCTCGTATCGGGTGCAAATGCATGACGAGCAAACGGCCGGGATCTACATTTCGCCAGGCAAACACGGCCGCATGATGCGCGATAAGTACTGGAGTCGGGGCGAAGCCTGCCCGGTCGCCGTGTGTCTGGGGCAGGATCCGCTCCTACTCTTGCTGGGTGGACTGGAAGTAGATCAGGGAACCAGCGAGTACGACGTGGCCGGCGGGCTGCGGGGCGAGGCTCTCGAAGTGGTGAAGCTGCCCTACACGGGGCTCCTGGTGCCGGCGGCGGCGGAGATCGTCTTGGAAGGCGAGATCCCGCCCGACGAGCGACACGCAGAGGGCCCGTTCGGCGAGTGGACGGGCTACTACGCGGGCGGCGCGCGCACTGAGCCGATCATCCAGGTGAAATCACTCATGTATCGCGACAACCCGATCGTGCTGGGGTGCATCCCAGGCAAGCCCCCTAACGACAACACCTATTTCCGCAGCCCCCTGCGGGCCGCGCTGATCTGGGACGAGCTCGAAAGGTCCGGGGTGCCAGGAGTCGCGGGCGTCTGGTCGCACGAGGCGGGTGGCGGGCGCATGTTCACCATCGTCTCGATTACCCAGATGTATCCGGGCCATGCCAAGCAGGTGGGGATGGCCGCGGCTAGCTGCCACGCGGGCGCCTACGCCAATCGGTTCGTGGTTGTGGTGGACGATGACATCGATGCGACCGATACGAACCAGGTCCTGTGGGCACTATGTACGCGGACCGACGTAGTGGAGGACATCGACGTGATCAAGCGATGCTGGAGCACGCCCCTTGATCCGATGGCGTACGCGGGCGAGGCGGATCGCTACTTCAACAATCGCATGATCATCGATGCCTGTCGGCCGTACGATCGGCTTAAGACCTTCCCGGCGGTCGCGCGCACCAGCGATGCCCTGGCAGACGAGCTGCGCGGGAAATGGCCGGAGCTATTTGCCGCGGATGGTCGAGCCCGCCGCGAGCCCACCACCGTAAGCCATGTAAAAGAGGGCTCGCCCGCTTAGTAAATTCTGCGGCGGAGCTTTTCCAGGTCGCGGATTACGATGCGGCCGCCGTCGGCCGTGATGATCCGCTGGGCGCGCAGCGATTGCAGGTGCTTGTTCACACTTTCGCGCGTGGCCCCGATCATGCCGGCCAGCTCGCGCTGGGTGAGCCTCAGGCTGATCACGGTGCCATCAGGGGAGGGGCGACCATATCGAGCGGCCAGATCGACGAGTCGCTTGGCCAGCCGCCCCGCTACATCGAGGAAGGCGGCGTCCGCGATGACCTCGTCGCTTTGCCTTAGGCGCTGGGCCAAGGCCACCATCACGTCCAATGCGAACTCCGGACTCGCGTGGACGAATTCCAGGAACTGATCGCGGTGCAACACGAGCGCCTGGGTGGGTTCGGCGGCCACCGCCGATGCCGAGCGTACCTGGCCATCGATGAGCGAGAGCTCACCGAAAAAGTCGCCGGCTTCCAGGACACCGAGGAGAGCCTCGTCTTCGCCATCGGAAGGCAGGACGATCTTCACCTGGCCGTTCTGGATGACGTAGAGCGAGTCGCCCGGATCGCCCTTGCGAAAGATGGTCTCGCCGGGCGCAAAGGTCTGCTGCTTGATCTCGGGATGCTCACGGATCTTGTGCCGTTCGAGGAGTTCCGCAAACACTCGACTTGCCCCTATCGCGGTCGCATCAGTGACAGTCTGCTGCACGAGCGCCATCCCTTGCTGGGCCTACCAGGCAGGACTCGCTGATAAGCTCAGGACAGACCTGGCGGCAGAGAGCGGATCTTTTGCCATCAGTATGCCGTCCCGCGAACTTCTCGTGTGCAGATTAGCCCCTGAAATTTCCCACATAGGGTAGGCGACTTGCGACCTGGCGGACTTGCGGCAAGTTCTTGGCGAGCATCGTCGTCGTATCCCAGTTGCCCTCCAGTAAGGCCTTGCGAGTGGCATCGGGCATCTGGCAGGGGATGGTTCGATCCGGTAGACGGACAACCATGGCATCCAGGTCTACGGTAAACGGAACCGAAGGGTCTTCTTCCACCATGTCCTGGAGGCGAGCCATCTCTTCGGGCGCGATCGTCACGGCTGGCAATCCGATGGCGAGGCAGTTGCCCTGAAAGATGGCGGCGAAGGACTCGCCCACAATGGCCTGAAGGCCGAACCGGTTGAGGGCCTGGGGCGCGTGTTCGCGCGATGAGCCGCAGCCAAAGTTGTTATTGACCAGCAGTACTGAGGCGCCCTGATAGCGGGAATCGTTGAATGGGTGGGGCTTGGGCTTGCCATCAGATCCGAAACGCTCGTCGAAGAAGGGGTACTCGCCCATGCGCGAGAACGTCACTTCCTTCAGGAAGCGAGCGGGCACGATGCGGTCGGTATCGATGTCATTACCGCGGAGGGGTAGCGCGGTCCCGCTGATCTTGTTGATGTGGGTTTCTGAGCTCATAATTGCGCTCCCGCGCGGCGCGGACACGCCGCTGACGGCTTGGGTTGCTGGTATGCGTACTCGTTTTTCACAGGTTGCGGACGTCCACGATCTTGCCGTTGAGGGCCGCCGCGGCGACCATGGCGGGACTCATCAACATGGTGCGGCCGGTAGGGCTGCCCTGCCGGCCGATGAAGTTGCGATTCGATGAAGAGGCACACACCTCGCGGCCCTTCAGCTGATCGGGGTTGATGGCGAGGCACATCGAGCAGCCAGCCTCGCGCCATTCGAAGCCCGCCTCCTCGAAAATCCGATCCAGTCCCTCGCGCTCAGCGTCGATCTTGACCTGGACGGAGCCGGGAACGGCCAGCGCCCGGACTCTCGGGTCAACGTGACGGCCCTTGACGACCTCGGCGGCTGCCCGCAGATCGGACAAACGGGAGTTCGTGCAGGAACCGACGAAAGCGACGTCGATCGGGAGCCCCAGGATGGGCGCGCCGGGCTCGAACCCGGTGTGCTGATAAGCTTTGCGGGTGGTGTCCGGGTCGCCCGATTCTTCGGGAAGCGGCAACCGTTCCGAAATGCCCACTGATTGGCCGGGATTGATGCCCCAGGCCACGGTTGGCTCAATGCTAGCGCCTTCCATCCTCACGACATCGTCAAAGACGGCGTTGGTGTCAGAGGCCATCGAGCGCCAATAGGTCTCGGCGCGATCGAAGGCGGCTCCGGTGGGTACGAACGGACGGCCTTTCATGTAGTCGAACGTTGTCTGGTCAGGATTGATATAGCCGCACAGCGCGCCACCCTCGATGCTCATGTTGCAGACGGTCATTCGGCCATCCATCCCGAGCCCTTCAATGACCGGGCCCGCGTACTCGTAGGCGAAGCCCTTGCCGCCGCTGACCCCGAGCTTGCGGATGATGGCCAGGATGACGTCCTTCGCGTACACGCCGCGACCGAGCTGGCCGTTCACCTCGATGCGCCGCACCTTGAGCCGGTCCAGCGCGAGAGTCTGGGTGGCGAGCACATCGCGGACCTGGGTCGTGCCAATCCCGAATGCCAGCGAACCGAACGCGCCGTGGGTGCTGGTGTGGCTGTCCCCGCAGGCGATGGTCATGCCGGGCTGGGTCAAGCCTAGCTGGGGGCCGATCACGTGGACGATGCCCTGACGGTCGCTGTCCAGGCCATAGAAGTCGATAGCGAATTCCCGGGCGTTTTGCTCGATGGCCTGCATCATCTCTTCCGCCTGATCGTCCAGGAACGGGCGCGAGCGCATGTCGGTCGGGACGATGTGGTCAGCCGTTGCGAACGTTCGCTCCGGGAAAGCAATCTTGAGCCCTTGCTCGCGCATCATGTCGAACGCCTGGGGGCTAGTGACCTCGTGCACCAGGTGCAGCCCGATGAACAGCTGCGTCTGTCCGGTCGGCAGGATCTCGACCGTGTGGGAATCCCAAATCTTGTCGTACAGGGTCTGTTGACTCAATTACTTCTCCACAATTTTCCCGTCATTCCCGCAATTTTCCCGTCATTCCCGCGCAGGCGGGAATCTAGAACTCTGGCCGGGGACAAGCCCCCGGCCCTACCGGGAAGATAGCATCGATGTGCCGCTCCTCTCACACGCCCGCGCCGGTTTTGACGCGTTCGGGGGCTTCGCGGGGAGCGGCCATGGCCTTGTTGAGCGCGTTCACATAGGCCTTGGTGGAGGCGACGATGATGTCAGGATCAGCACCGCGGCCGTGGAAGGTTCGTCCGCCCGACTCGATCCGAACCGATACCTCGCCGAGCGCGTCGATTCCGCCGGTCACCGAGCGTACTGAGTACTCGGCAAGTCGGACGGGCAGATCGATGATCTTGGCGATGGCCTGATAGCTCGCATCCACTGGGCCGGTCCCCGTCGAGACTTCGGTCCGTTCCTCGCCGTCTGGCAACCTCAATGAGACGGTGGCGGTGGGCACGGCTGGGTAGCCGCAGGACACTTGCAGCCGAGTAACCTGGTAGGACTCGGGGACGGAGATGATCTCGTCAGAGATGATGGCCTCCAGGTCCTTGCTGGTGACTTCCTTCTTCTTGTCCGCGATCTCCTTGAAGCGGATGAATGCGCGGTTCACTTCGTCGTCGGTCAGCTTGTAGCCCATGTCGTCGAAGCGCTGCTTGAGCGCATGACGACCGGAATGCTTGCCCAGCACCAGCGTGCTCTGGGCGAGTCCGACGTCGCGCGCGTCCATGATCTCGTAGGTGCTGCGCTCCTTGAGCACGCCATCCTGGTGGATACCGGACTCGTGGGCGAAGGCGTTCGAGCCGACGACTGCTTTGTTCGGCTGCACTACGATCCCAGTGAGCGTGGACACGAGGCGGCTGGTCTTGTAGATCTGCTTGGTGTCGATACCGGTCTGCACGCCGTAGATCTCGGGCCGCGTATTGGTGGCCATCACGATCTCTTCGAGCGCCGCATTGCCGGCTCGCTCGCCGATGCCGTTGATGGTGCATTCGACCTGGCGCGCGCCCGCGAGGACCGCGGAGAGCGAGTTGGACACCGCCATACCCAGGTCGTTGTGGCAGTGGACCGAGATGACGGCCTTGTGGGCGTTGGGGACGCGCTCGCGGATGGAGCGGATCAAGTCGCCAAATTCGCCGGGGGTCGTAAAGCCTACGGTGTCGGGGATGTTGATCGTGGTCGCGCCGGCGCCGATCACCGCCTCCAGCATCTGGTAAAGGTATTCCCAGTCCGAGCGGGTCGCGTCCATGGGCGAGAATTCGACGTCCGACGTGTAGCGCTTGGCCTTCAGCACCATGTCCACAGCCTGCTCCAGGGCCTGGTCGCGGGTCATGCGGAACTGATGCTTCAGGTGGATGTCGGAGGTGGAGATGAACGTATGGATGCGGACGTTGTCGCCGTCCTTGAGCGCTTCCCAGGCGGCATCGATGTCCTCAGGCTTGCAGCGAGCGAGCCCCGCGATGACCGGGCCCTTCACCTCGCGGGCGATGCGGGCCACGGCCGCGGAGTCGTCTGGCGATGCGATGGGGAAGCCGGCCTCGATGATGTCGACGCCCAGCTCGGCCAGCTGGAGCGCGATCTCGAGCTTTTCATCAGAGGTCAGGGAGGCGCCAGGAGACTGCTCACCATCCCGCAAAGTCGTGTCAAATACGTAAAGCTTATCCATGTAGTCGCCTCCTACCAGGGCTCGCCCTCACCCGTCCTTGGCCCTACGGGCCGGCGGCC
>DASXTD010000509.1:0-4369 GCA_036505655.1 Chloroflexota bacterium | reverse complement strand
TTGTCAGCCCTCCACCGATCCCGGCAGTGGTTCACCAGAATCGCAGCCAGCCAGCTCGCGATCGATTCAGGTGACTGCAGCTGGTCAAAGGACCGGTAGGCGCTGATCAGCGTTTCCTGCACTACGTCCTCAGCCTGGTCGCCCACCAGCCGCCGAGCCATGCCGTAGAGCCGGACCAGGCACGGACGGACCAACTCGGCGAAATCTCCCTCGTCAACCATCAGCCCCCCGGGGTAAGTCCTACCTTGAGATAAGACGTTTCTGAAGACCGATTTATTGCATTCGCGGCGCCGTGCAATCTCTGGGTGGGCAGGCGCCGTCTTACTTCTAGAAAGGGGGAGCAACATGGCGACGATTCTTTACAGCAGCACCCACGGATCGGACGACCCCACCCGGGCCACGATTCCCTTCGTAATGGCGCTGGGGGCGGTAGAGGCCGGACACCAAGCGCAAATAGCGCTTATCGGTGAAGCGGCCTATCTGGCGAAGGACGTCATCGTGGAAAACGTCCACGGCGTCGGCTGGCCTCCCCTCAAAGAGCTGGTGGCCCAGGCAGCCGAAAAGGGCGTGCGGGTTTTTGTCTGAGGCGGCTGCGGACGGGCCCGTGGGGTCTCCGAAGACGATCTGACCAACAAGAATGCGCAGTTCATGACTCCGAAAGTATTCGCCGAGCTCACTGTAGCGGCAGACAAAGTCGTCGGACTTTAGTGAGAGGACTGATCAAGGTGAAAACGCTCGTTGATCTCGAGGCGCTGCGGAGCGCAGTTCAAGCCGAATACGCTGACGTAGCCGAGCGGCCGGATAAGGGCTTCCATTTCCACACCGGCCGCAGGTTGGCTGGAATTCTCGAATATCGCGCCCAATGGTTGGAAGCTATTCCCGCCGAGAATCTAGCCTCCTTCGCCGGAGTGGGGAACCCGTTCGTCTTTGGAGAGCTGAGTCCAGGGGAACGGGTGGTCGATATCGGATCTGGCGCGGGGCTCGATAGCTTGATCGCAGGCAAGATGGTCCGCGCCGGCGGTCAGGTCATTGGAGTGGACATGACGCCGACCATGCTGGAGAAAGCGCGCCGAGGGGCCATGGCCATGGAGGCGAGCCACGTGGAGTTCCGAGCTGGTCTGGCCGAAGCCCTTCCGATCGAGGACGGCTGGGCCGACGTAGCTATCTCTAATGGGGTGGTCAACCTTTGTCCGGACAAGGACGCCGTGTGGCAAGAAATCTACCGGGTCCTCAAGCCCGGCGGGCGTATTCAAATTGCTGACATCGTAGTGAGCCGACCCGTGCCGGAAGACGCCAAGGAGGACATTGCGCTCTGGACCGGCTGAATTGCCGGGGCTCTGCTGGAAGCAGAGACAGAGGAAGCCATTCGCAAGGCAGGGTTCACTGACATCCGAGTCGTGCCTGGGAAGGATGTTTTCACCGGCGCGCCGAGCGCGTCCTCCGCGGCCGAATTTGGGACGCAAGGCGTGCAGATTTCAGCGCTAAAGCTCGGCTAACCGAGCCAGGAGGTCAACAGTCGAGGTCGGCTCGCGAGCGTTCGGTCAGGAGGCCCAGTGCCACTCCCAGATCCTGGTGAGCGTATCGGCGCCGCCGGCGTCCCGGAGTTTGGGGCCAACCAGACCGGTGACGAACGGCGTGACGATGGGCTGGTAGTACATCGGGATTTGGGGCACCTCTTCGCTCTGGAGCTTCTCCATGTCGGCGAGCAATTTGATCCCAGCCGAAGCGTCCAGCGTGGCGTTGTAGAGGTCCCACAGCCGGTCGTACTCGGAGTTGGACCAGCCGCCATAGTTCGAGCCCTGCCAACGAGTCTCCGGGCGGCTGATCGCGCTGCTCGCCATGCGGCCCATGCCCCGCTCGAACCCACTGGAGCCGGTCAGCTGAAGCGCTTTGAACGTGGCCCGGGTTTCACCCTGGTTGGCCAGAGTTGCCGCCAGGATCCGACCCTCCGCGTTCAGGCCGATCCGCCGGTACCCCTCGACGACAATTGCGTTTTCGGACTCCCACGTTGGGTTCTGGCGGCCGATCACCTCGAGGGAGACTGGCTGTCTGTCCGGTCCCACATAGAATCCGTCCGCGCCTTTTTGCAGCCCAACCTCCTCGATCAGCTGTTGTGCCTTGCGGGGATCGAAAACGTACTTGGTGATAGACGGCTCGATCGACGCGTAGTAGGGAGCGCGGGGTGACAGCTGGCCATACGTGACGGCCGCGGTGCCGCCGAAGAGTGCGTCGTTGAGGCCTTGCTTGTCCATCCCATACACGAGCGCCCGACGGAACCGCACGTCCCTGACGGCGGGGGGCGAGATCTGATCCTCGCGGAATTGGAAGACGGCGCACCAGTACAGCACGGGACTGAATAGCACCGTACCGCCCTTGTTGGCAGCCCATTGGTCCTTCAGAACGGCTCCATCCGGGTATTGCAGCATGTAGTCCAGGGCAATGTGGGCATCACCGCTCAGCAGGGTTGCGAGGGCGGCGGCCGAGTCGGTCATATGGAGGATGCGGATGCGATCGATCTTGGGGCGCCCGAGGACGAACTGGTCGAACGCGACCCCGTCGATCTCAACGCCGGGCTCCCAATGCTCCAGCCGGTAGGGACCCAGGCCAACGTAGCCGGTGGTCCAGAACGGGTGGTTAGCGAAGCTGTCGTAGTTGCCCTGCGCGTAGGCTTCTTCGAGCAGATGGCGGGGAAGCGCCCCAAAGCCAGACTGCGTGCGGGAGAAAAGAGCGCCGGCGTCCGGGTAGGGGACTTTCCAGCGAATCATTACGGTGCGAGGGTCAGGCGCGACCACCTCACGCATCTGCCCAAGGGGGGTCGTGGTGGCGCTGCCGGACGCCGGGTTGGCGTAGACCTGCCAGGAGAATACGAAGTCTGACGCCTGGAGCGGCGTCCCATCGTGCCAGACCGCGCCGGCCCGAATGTGGTGGATGGTTTCCATGCTCCCATCCGGCGATACGCGCCAGGTATCCGTGCCCAGTTGGGGCAGGGCTTCCGCCAGGACCGGGTAGACCGTCCCGCTTTCATCGATGTCATCGAAGGTCGCATTGAGGATCAGGTGCGGATAAGAAGCGCCGCCGGCCGGCGCGAACCCCCTAATTGCGAGAGAAACGGGTTCGACGTGAGTGATGACGACGAGCGGCCGGTTAGGCGCGGCACTCAGAGCCTCGCCAGTGCTCGACCGCTCAGTCGCCCGGGGCGCCGCGCACCCCGCAGCCACGGCGGCTACCAACGTCAGCAGAGACACTACCCGCGCTTGCCTCATGACGTCCCTCCTAGATCAGCTAAAGCCAGGCAGCCGAGCGGTCGAAGTTGCGGCCGATCTGAGCCTCGGTAAGCGGCGCCTGGAACTCTTCCATCTCATCCCCTAGCTGCTTGTAATCGCCCGCCACGATCAGGTCAGCATGGTGACGATGCTCATCGGTCCAGTAGCCCAGCTCGTACCCGTACCAGGGGTTATGCATCTGGGGCTGAGGCAGTTTGGCTTCGGCCCACAGCTGCAGGGCGCGATCCATGTACTCCTTGCGCGGGAGGCCGACCGGCGGATAGTCCCATTTCCGGGTGGCGTTGATGACCACGCGGGTCGCGTCATTGTCGGCTGGATCGTTCGACCGGTTGGTGCGAGCGCCGGGAGGAGCACCGGAAGGGTCGAGGCCAACGTGGCCGCTGGGGACGAAGGCGAAGTCACGCCTGCGGTTGGTGCGGAAGCTCAGCGCCCACAGGATCGTGTCCGAGTCCCGAATGTCAATGTCGTGATCCACCACGACTGCGTACTTACCGATGCTCCGCCGTCGGGACAGCTCGTCGGCTACGGTCTGGCCGTCATCGGGGGTCGCCCCCTCCGCCATTCGGATCAGGCAGAACGTATCGCCGCCGCTGAGCTGTGGGTAGTACACCTCCGCCACCGGGTAGCCGCACTCGTACTTGAGGTAATGGAAATGATCCGCCGCGTGGGCGAAGCCCCAGACCAGGCTGGTATCGCTGGGCGGCATGCCCACCAGGATGGGTGTGAAAATCGCGTTGTTGCGATAGGTGATCGCGGTGACTTTGACCACCGGGGTGGGAATGATGTTGGACTGCATGTAGCCTGGGTATTCTCCGAAGGTGAGTCGAGGCTCACCCATCTCGGTGGACATCTCGCACTCGATGATGGCCTCGGCATTGGCCGGAACCTCGAGCGGAATGGTCTTACAGCGGACTAGCTCGATGGGCGCGCCCATGAATCCGCCGGCCACCGCCAACTCGTCGATCCCGTAGGGGAAGCTGGCCGAGCCGGTGGCCATGGTAGGAAGGTCAGGGCCAATGATGATGGCCAAAGGCAGGGACTCCCCGCGATCGCGGGCGGTTCGCCAGTGATAGGCCATGGCGTGC
>DASXTD010000508.1:0-8059 GCA_036505655.1 Chloroflexota bacterium | reverse complement strand
CGCCGCTGCGTTGTAGTGGACCATTCGCCACCGCACCGCCTGGTTGAGAGCTGCCCTCAGTACCGAGTGCATGTACTGGATCGTCCGCGGCGACAGCCGCCCCTCCCGGACTTTCCTCGTCACGAGCGAGTGAACATGCTGTGGGGTGAGCTTTGCCAGCGGCACGCGGCCGAGCGTGGGGAGAATGTGAAGCCGAACGAGATGTTCGTAGCCGCGCCAGGTCATCGGCCGCGTGCGCTGCTTCGCGACCTCGTAAAGCCAGCGGTTCAGGAACTCAGCCATCGTGAGTCGCTCGTTCATCACCGGCCGGCCCTCAGCGACATCGCCTCGGATCTTCCGCAGGCGGTCGGAGACATCGCGCCGCGTTTTGCCGTAGATCCACTTCCGTTGAAAGCCGTCGAAGATGATGGCCGCCGCCCAGCGCCCGTCAGCCCGCTTGACAATCGTTCCCTCGCCGTTGCCTCGGCGCCCGGCGCTCATCGCGGACCCTCGAGCTTCGATGGGTAGCCGCAAGCAGCACCTGCAGAAACCGCTGCAAAAGCAATGGAAGGCACGGTGTTACGCGTTCCGCGCCAGGCCGCTGACGGCCGAGCCGACACCCGGCTTTCGCCGGCGTCGGCCTCAACTTCCTGGACTTCGGGCGAACCCTGCACCATGCGTTGCACCGTATCCCCAGGTTTGGACGCTGGCAACCCATTAAGGCGACGGCGCGATGTGGTGCGTGACACTGCCTGAGACGCTGTGACACGCCAGGACACGTCCTGACACGCTGTGACACACCAAGTAAATTCTTGTGAGATTTTGGCGCCGACTTTCGCGCCGCCACTGCCAAATCTCAGCGCATCGGTTTTGACAACAGTTTTGACAACAGCGCCGTGACACTCCAGGACACCCTGTGACACAAAAGCGACTCGTCGCTCGTGCCTGTTGAGTACGCCTGACACTCCCTGACACT
Organism: Chloroflexota bacterium; assembly: GCA_036505655.1. Taxonomy (GTDB): domain Bacteria; phylum Chloroflexota; class UBA6077; order UBA6077; family SHYK01; genus DASXTD01. Next base: position 7,104 of record DASXTD010000508.1, on the reverse strand, counting down.
CTCTGAGACGGTCAGTGGCGGGCCTCATGATCGGCTGGTCGGTGGATCGCGGCCACCCGGGCCCACCCATTTTCGAGTTCACTTCGGGCCTCCTTGATGGTGCCGACCGCCGTCGACGGGCGGCCTGACAACAATTCTGACAACAGTTTTTGCGGTCAGAGAAAACCCAGATTTGACGCCGGTGTCATGTGGTGCGGTCCCTCCCGAGCGGACTCCCCTTATGGAGGCCATAACTAATGGTCCAGGTTGGAGTTAGGGCCTACATGAGGGGCTTGGTTCTCGCAGTCGTGCTGATCCTTGCCGCGTGCGGCACCTCCTCCGCGCCGAAGGCGCAGTCCTCGTTCCAACCGAGCGCAACGCCGACCCCAATCGCAGCGACGCCAATGCCGACCCCGAATGCCGGCTCTCCGTTGACGTGGGCGGCACCGGTACGCGTCGACCATCCGGCGTCGATCTCCGGCAGGCCGGTTTCTGGCGTCTCCTGTCACAGCAGTGGCTTCTGCGCCGCCGCGGTCAATGGCGATATTGTCAGCTCGCGCAATCCCGCCGCAGGGGGCTGGAACGATATCAACGTGGACGGCGCCAACTCCTTGTATGGCGTGTCCTGTCCCAGCCGCGACTTTTGTGTCGCTGTCGACAACGTGGGCAACGTCGTGACGAGTAGCAACCCCACTGGGGGAGGGGAGTGGTGGGGCGTGACCAATGTGGACGGTTCCAACTCGCTGTCAGGTGTCTCCTGCCCCACCATCCTCCTATGCGTCGCTGTGGACCAGGCTGGAAACGCGGTCATTTCCAGCGACGGATGGGGGTCGTGGACGGTCACAAACGTGGACAGCTTCAAGAATCTGTCGGGCGTGTCCTGTCCCACCAGCGGAATGTGTGTCGCAGTTGACTACAGCGGCAACGTGATCACTTCCACCAACCCCGCCGGGGGGGCGGCAGCCTGGGCGGTGACCAATGTGGTCGGGCCCACCGCGCTGAACGGCGTGACTTGTACGAGCGGAGGCTTTTGCGTCGCCGTGGGCAACGGCGGCAAGGTGGTCACCTCGAGCAACCCCGCCGGGGGCCCCGGGACCTGGACCGTTGCCAACGTGGATGGCTCCAACTTCCTTACAGCCGCGTCCTGTCCGAGCAGCGGCCTCTGCGTCGCCGTGGACGGAATCGGCAACGTGGTCACGTCCAGCAACCCCACCGGGGGTGCGGCGGCTTGGAAGGTGACCAACGTGTTCGGCACCGCCGGTCTGTATGGAGTGTCCTGTCCCAGCAGCGGCCTCTGCCTCGCTGTAGACGAACTCGGCAACCTGGTCAGCTCTACCAACCCCATCGGGGGAACGGCGGCCTGGACCCTGAATGCCGTGGCCCATTCCTCGTACTTGACCGGCGTTTCCTGTCCCACCAGCGGCCTCTGCGTCGCAGTGGATGACGCCGGTAATGTCGTCACCTCCAGCAACCCCACCGGGGGAGCCGCGGCCTGGACGGTGACTCACGTGGGCGGCTCGCCCGATGGCCTGACTGGCGTGTCCTGTCCAAGCATCAGCCTTTGCGTCGCCGTGAGCGGCGGCGACGTGGTTACTTCCACTGACCCCACCGGTGGTGCGGTCGCTTGGAGGGTGACCCAGGTGGATGCCATGGCGATGTACGGCGTGTCCTGTGCTAGCACCGATCTCTGCGTCGCCGTAGACAACAGCGGCAACGTGGTTACCTCTACAAACCCCACCGGCGGAGCCGCGGCCTGGAAGGTGACCCGCGTGAACGGCTCCAACTTCATGCGAGGCGTGTCCTGTCCCAGCATTGGCTTTTGCGTCGCCGTGGACGACGCGGGCGACGTTGTCACCTCCAGTAACCCGACCGGCGGAGCCGCGGCCTGGAGCGTGACCCATGTGGTCGGCGCCGATTTACTGAATGGCGTGTCCTGTCCCAGCAGCGACCTCTGCGTCGCCGTCGACCAGCATGGCAATGTGGTCGCTTCCACTAACCCCACCGGTGGCGCCACGGCCTGGCGGGTGACCCACGTTGACGCCCACCCCATGTATGGCGTGACCTGTCCTGACAGCGGCCTCTGCGTTGCAGTCGATTACGGCGGCAGAGTCGTCACCTCCAACAACCCCACAGCGGGGGCTGCGGCGTGGAAGGTGACCACGCTGGATGCCAGGTACTTGTGGCTGGGTGTGTCCTGTCCCAGCGGCGGGCTCTGCGTCGTCGTAGGCACCGAAGGCAACGCGGTCATCGGAACCCCAAAGGCGTAACGCACCTCCTACAGCAACGTCGGCGGCAAACCGTGAGCAGTCTACGCGTGGTCTGTAAACACAGCCTCCATTCGGTCGGCTGCCTCGCGTTGCATAGCCGGCAGCACGTGGCTATACGTATTCATCGTCAGACTGATCTGGCTGTGGCCTAGCGTTTCCATGACGACCCGCGGGTGCACGCCCTGAACCAGCAGCAACGACGCGCAGGCATGCCGGAGGTCGTGGAAGCGCATCGGGGGCAGGTCAGCTCGCTTGAGGAGTTTGTGAAAGCGGTGCGTGACGTTCGGTCCATCCGCGAGCGTGCCACGCTCACTCGGGAACACCAGGTCGAGGTCCACCCAGCGTTCTCCAGCTGCAAGCCGCTCGACGGCCTGGCGGCCACGGTGTGCGAAGAGCGCGTTGATGACGATCGGCGGAATAACCAAGGTTCGCCTGCTTCGCTCCGTTTTTGTTTCGACAAGCTGCGTGCCTTGATGTGGGACTCGCTGCGATGCTCGGCGCACTCGAAGCACGCCAGTCTCGAGGTTGATGTCGGCCCACTTGAGTCCAAGCGCCTCGCCCTGACGAAGCCCGAGGGCCAAAGCGACCGAGTACAACGCCTCGAGGCGATCGCCGCGCGCGGCGTCAAGCAGACGGCGGGCGTTGGCAGGCGTGAGCGCGAGCACCTCGCGCCGCGTGACGCGAGGAGTTGAGACCATGGCCGCGGCATTGTAGTGGACCATCCGCCAGCGCACCGCCTGGTTAAGAGCTGCCCTCAGCACCGAGTGCATGTACTGGATCGTGCGCGGCGACAGGCGCCCTTCACGCACTTTCTGAGTCACCAAGGAGTGAACATGCTGCGGCGTGAGCTTGGCGAGACGTACCCGGCCGAGGGTCGGGAGGATGTGAAGCCGAACGAGGTGCTCGTAACCGCGCCAGGTCATCGGCCTTGTGCGCTGTTTGGCGACCTCGTTCAGCCAGCGGTTCAGGTACTCGGACATCGTGAGTCGCTCGTTCATCACTGGCCGGCCCTCAGCGACGTCGCTCCTGATCTTCCTTAGGCGGTCGGAGACGTCACGGCGCGTCTTGCCGTAGATCCACTTCCGTCGATAGCCATCGAAGACGATGGCAGCGGCCCAGCGTCCGTCTGCCCGCTGCAGGATCGTTCCCTCGCCGTTGCCTCGGCGCCCGGCGCTCATCGCGGTCCCTCGCTTTCCGATGTTTGGCCTCGTCCAGTACCTGCAGACCTCTCCGCAAACGCCCTGGAAGGCACGGTGTTACGCGTTCCGTGCCAGGCCGCTGCCGGCCGAGCCGACACCCGGCTTTCGCCGGCGTCGGCCGCAACGTCCTGAACTTCGCGCAAACCCTGCACCATGCGTCGCACGGTATCGGCAGGTTTGGACGTTGGCAACCCATCGAAACGACGGCGCGATGTGGTGCGTGACACGACCTGAGACGCTCTGACATGCGAGGACACGTCCTGACACGCTGTGACGCAGCAAGTAAATTCTTGTGAGATTTTGCGGCCAGCATCCGCGCCGGTACGGGCAGCTCTCGGCGTCTCGGTTTTGACAACAGTTTTGACATCAGCGCCGTGACACTCCAGGACACTCTGTGACACAAATCCGACCCTTCGGCCGAGCTTCCTGAGTTCGCCTGACACACCCTGACACTCCCTGAGACCGCCAGGGGCGGGCCTCATAATCGGCTGGTCGTTGGTTCGACTCCAACCGGGCCCACCAGAACGATTCCTGTTATAGGCCCGTTAAGCCCTCAGACAATGGCTAGGACGCGCCGCACGGCGCTCCTGTTCGCGGCGCTCACCTTGATGGCTTGCGGCCCAGGAGTTAAGCCGAGCGCTCAAGTCTCCCCGGCATCAACGCCAACACCGCCGGAGGATGGAACTACGGCGTGGGTACAGTGCTCGGGCGAACGGGGGACGGCCATGGCTGTCGTCGCAGGTCAGTTCCTTTATGACGTCGCCGACCCGGTTCACCCACGCCTGATCTGCCGCAGCGCCAATACCTCCCTCCGCCTGCTCGACGGCAGTGCCATCGCCTACACGGCGGTTGTCGCCGGTTACGTTGTGGTCCTCCGGCGCGACCTGACAAGCGGGACTGAGTCCCGAATCACACAGCTGCGCGTTAGTCCCCAGCCGTATTACTACGGCAGCACAAGGTGGACGTCCGACGGGTCGATCGAGGTCTACGCGACCGCCAGCGCCGCAGGCGCCAACGGGCTATGGCAGGTGCAGATACACCTTTGGTCAAACGGCGCGGATCACGTTCTGTACACGATCGGCGCGGGGCCAGGTGGGGTTGAGAGCCGCTGGGCGGCGCACTCTACGCTCGAGATCAGCCCGGATCGCGGGTACATAGCGGTCTCTGACTCCAACTTCAGTCTCCGCTCGAGCAACCTGAGGATCTTCGCGGTCGCCGATCCGCGCCAGAAGTATGTGACGGCTCTGTCAGCCTTTGGCGGGACCTGGATTGCCAATGATCGCTTTATATGGGCCACCGCGTCCGGGTCGGTGATGCAATGGGCCCCAACCGGAGGCGCCACACTCCTTCGGTCGGAGCGTTGGTACGACCCTTCTATTTCGCTGGGTGGACAGTGGCTGGCGGCCACGGTGCTGACAGACACATCGAAGCCGCGCGTTGTGATCGTTGCCGTCGGCGGCAGCCGCACATTCGTAACCGGCCTTGGCAGCAGCCCTGGGTTCGTGACCTCCACCGTGCTGTGGTATGCGGAGGAAGCGCCCTGCCCGCCGAACGATCAGTGTGGCGGTGACCCCACAGGCCCAAATCGAACCGTCCACGCATTCAACGTCACCAGCGGGAGCGATCAGGCTGTCGTGTTCCGAGCTGGGGAAGAGCCGATCACAAACGGCTACAACTTCTGCTGCTCTCGCCGCTGACGCGACGCGATCATTTCCGTCCCCCCACCGCTCGACTAAGGTCTGCGTTCGTCCTGGACCCTGCCGGGCCAGGATCGTTCCCTCCAAAGTGGACCGTTGACGATATCGAACCACGCAGCCCGAGTCCTCGGTCCGAGATATGGCAGGAAAAGGTCAGGGTGGATCCTATCTGCGGGCGTTGGGTAGCTGACGCAGCAGTTCTGTATCTCCTCGATAAAACCGATGACGATCAGGAGACGTGCCTCAGACTCGGCATTCGCCATAAGCCACTCAAGCTCCTGGAAGAGATCCCCAAGGCAGTCGAGTTCGCCCGCACGGAGTTGGCTGACAACCCATCGTGCCAACTCGCCCAGCGTGTTGTAATGCTCATTCGGATTCCCATCGGCGTAGCTGAGGAACTCGCGCAGCACGTCGGCAAATGCCGGGCAGGGTTGCATCAGACGTTTCACAGCGTCGTCTTCGCCAATCACGTCACAACCTCATCGCCTCGCGGCTCGGCCCAGCGCCAGTCTGACGCTGCGACAATTACCCCGTGATCTCTGGCACCCATGCGATCATCTTCTCGGAGGACGCCGAGGCCGCGCGGGCCTTCTTCCGCAACGTTCTCGGTTTCGCCAATGTTGATGCCGGGGAAGGCTGGCTGATTTTCGCGCTGCCTCCTGGTGAGCTCGCCTTCCATCCTGGCAGAGGCTGGGGCAAGCAGGCCGCCCAACACGAGCTGTTCCTGATGTGTCGTGACATCAAGCAGACCGTCGACCAACTGAAAGAGAAAGGCGTCGCGTTCACGTCGGGCATCTCAGATGAGGGATACGGATTGATGACACGGTTCACGATCCCTGGAGCCGGCGAAATCGGCCTCTACCAGCCGAAGCATCCGAGCCCACTTGCGGAATTCTCTGTGATCGAATGAGAACGACCACCATCGACCCTTCGGTCGGACGGTCGATCAACCTGCACGGCAGCAACGGCGTGCGGGAGGTCCTGATGCTGCTCCACAAACGAGAGAACGGCTGCGCGGTCACGCTGATGCGCTTCAGCGCTGGCGCGGTACTGGGTATGTATCCCGCTTCTTGGGCGAAGCGTCCATGAGCGGGGGCTCCGCGACGTTCTGGGCTTCTCGCGAGGTCCACGAGTCGGGCCCGAATCGGGCTTGGACGTCCCGGTCATCGAGTCGGCGGACTCGCACGAGGTGAGTGCTTTCGGTCAGCTGCTTCGTGGTAAAAAAGAGGGGAGGTGAACCCGGCTCTGCTGCAGCTTCCGGCGGCTTTTGGACTGGCGGGGGCGACCGGCCTCAACGCCACCCTCCCTCTGCTGATCGTGAGCCTCCTCGCGCGCCTGGGCCTGATCCACCTCGCGCAGCCGTACGACGCGCTGGCCTCAGATATCGCCTTCTATGGGCTGGTGGTGTTGGCCGTGGTCGAGTTCGCGGTGGACAAGGTGCCGGCTCTGGACTCGGTCGGACACGCCGTGATGCTGCCGGTGTCAGCCGCGGCGGGCGCCATCCTTTTCGCCTCTCAGACCGGAACCGTGACCTCGATGGACCCGGGCCTCGCGGTGCTTGTCAGCCTCCTCGCCGGCGGAGCGATCTCCGCGACGGTGCACGTGGTGAGGGCGGGGGTCCGGCCCGTGATCAACATCGCCTTCCTGGGCCCGCCGGCGTCCATCCTGGAGGACGTGGCTTCGGCCGCTCTCTCGTTTGCCGCGTTGCTGATGCCGATCCTGGTTCCCTTGCTGCTGGGTCTCCTCGTGCTGGGTGCAGCCGTGCTATGGGATCGGCGAAAAGCCACCCGCCCACCCGTTCCCAGCCGGCGCTGAGCTCGAGTCAAATAACCCGCCGGTGCCGGCACCCGCGGGTTTGAACGCTTTCCGAAACACGCGAGTGACGGCACTCGCGGGTAATCGGACCCGATCGACGAAGATTGACCTCCCATGAGGCTTGACTGGGCGCTCCTCGCCAACGCC
>DASXTD010000507.1:0-3724 GCA_036505655.1 Chloroflexota bacterium | reverse complement strand
AGCCGATCTGGAATCGCCGCTACATCGCCAACATCCAGATCACCATGGCCGAGTCGTTTGGGGTGGAGGGCCGGGGCGGCTTCTACGAGGAAGTAGGCGCGCTCCGCGACGTGGTGCAGAACCAACTGCTGCAGGTGGTTGCGCTGCTGGCCATGGACCCGCCGATCGGGGTGGACGCGGAAGACTTGCGTAACGAGAAGATGCGGGTGTTTCGGGGAATGGACCGGATGGACCCGAACGATGTGGTGCGGGGCCAGTACAAGGGTTACCGGGACGAAAAGGGAGTGGCTCCCGATTCCCAGGTTGAGACCTACTTCGCGGTGCGCTTGGGGATGGAGACCTGGCGATGGGCCGGCGTGCCCTTTTACATCAGGGCCGGCAAGGGTATGGCTAGGACGGACCTGGAAGCAGTAGTCGAATTCAAACTGCCGCCCAGGCTCCTGTTCGCGGAGCCCAACGCGCCGAGGCCCCACCCCAACCACCTGCGGTTCACGATGGGGCATAGCGGTGAAGGGATCAGCGTCTCATTGCAGGCTAAGGTCCCGGGCGAGGCCATCGAGACGCGGCCAGTCGATCTCGGCTTTACCTACGATGAGGTGTTTGGCACCGATCGCATGGAGGCATACGAACGCCTTCTCTCCGACGCGATCGAGGGCCACGCGGCGTTGTTTGCGCGCGAGGACAGCGTGGAAGAGACCTGGCGGATCGTGGAGCCAATCCTCCGTAACCCGCCTCCAGTTCATCTCTACGACCGTGGTTCCTGGGGCCCTCCCGAGGGCGATGCGCTGGCGGCAAAAGATGGTGGCTGGCACAATCCCGGAGCCTCGACCAGGTAGCACCTGGAGGCAGAGTAGGGCCTTTAGGCGAAGAGGGTTGGTTTTTGCCCCCGACACTACGTAAAGGAGACCACCCATGGTGGCTGCGGTTGACCTGGATCAGCTCTGCATCAACACGATTCGGACTCTTTCCATGGACGCGGTGCAGGCCGCCAACTCCGGCCATCCGGGCACTCCCATGGCCCTCGCACCGGTCGCTTACTGCCTATGGCAGCAGTTCATGCGCTTCGATCCCGCCGATCCAATCTGGCCCAACCGCGACCGCTTCGTGCTATCCAACGGCCATGCCTCGATGCTGCTCTATTCGGTCCTCCATCTGGCCGGCGTGAAGGCCGTCGATCCGGACTATGAAGTTCTGGGCGAGCCCTCGGTCACCTTGGATGACATCAAGCGTTTCCGCCAACTGGATAGCAAGTGCCCGGGGCACCCGGAATACCGGTGGACATCAGGAGTTGAGACAACCACTGGGCCGCTCGGTCAGGGGGTTGCCAATAGCGTCGGAATGGCGATAGCCGGCCGCTGGCTGGGGGCCCGATTCAATCGTCCGGGATTCGACCTGTTCGACTACGACGTCTACGCGTTTTGTGGGGACGGCGACCTGATGGAGGGCATCTCGGGAGAGGCGGCCTCGATAGCTGGTCACCTGCGGCTTTCCAATCTGTGCTGGGTCTACGACAACAACCACATCAGTATCGAGGGCAACACCCAACTCGCGTTCAGCGAGGATGTGGCCAACCGGTTCATGGGCTATGGGTGGGATGTCACCCGGGTGAGCGATGCCAACGATCTCGATCTGCTGGAGCGTGCCTTTCACACGTTCAAGCAGACGTCCGATCGGCCGACGCTCATCATCGTCGACAGCCACATCGCGTATGGAGCGCCCAACAAGCAGGACACCAGTGCGGCGCACGGAAATCCGCTAGGTGAGGACGAGATCCGGGCCACCAAGCGTGGTTATGGATGGCCGGAGGACGCGCATTTCCTGGTGCCTGAAGGGGTGCACGAGCACCTCGCGGCCGGCGTGGGTGCACGCGGCGCGACCGCTCGGGCCGCCTGGGAGGGACTGTTGCGCGACTATCGCGCGCAGTTCCCGGACCTGGCCGAACAGCTTGACCTCATCCAGAAGCGCGAGCTGCCGGAAGGTTGGGACGCAGACGTCCCTGAGTTCCCGGCGGACGAGAAGGGTCTGGCGACCCGCGAATCGAGCGGTAAGGTCCTCAACGCCATTGCGCCACACGTCCCGTGGCTCATCGGCGGATCTGCGGATTTGGCGCCTTCGACCTTAACGCGCTTGACGTTCGCGGAGGCCGGCGATCTGAACGACGAAGATCCGGGCGGACGCAATATGCATTTCGGCGTACGTGAGCACGCCATGACCTCTATTCTCAATGGCCTGTCGCTGTCCAAGGTACGGCCGTTTGGCTCCACGTTCCTAATCTTCAGCGACTATGCCAAGCCTGCCATTCGGCTGAGCGCGATCATGGAGATTCCCACCATCCTGGTCTTTACCCACGACTCGATAGGCGTGGGTGAGGATGGCCCGACCCATCAGCCAATCGAGCAACTCGCTGCTCTACGGGCCATTCCGGGCTTGATCACGCTTCGGCCGGCCGATGCGAACGAGGTGGCGGAAGCCTGGCGGCTCATCATGAAACATCATCATCAGCCTGCGGCGCTGGTGCTCACTCGCCAAGCTCTTCCCACGCTTGACCGGACTCGCTACCAGGCTGCCTCGGGCCTGGCTCGCGGCGCCTACGTGCTGGCCGATTGTGAGGGTCAGCCCGAGGTGCTGCTGCTGGCCACCGGCAGCGAAGTCTCACTCTGCGTGTCAGCGCACGAGCAGCTTAAGAGTGAGGGGATCCGAACTCGGGTCGTGAGCATGCCCTCCTGGGAGTTGTTCGAACAGCAGAGCCAGGAGTATCGAGACGAGGTGCTGCCGCCTCAAGTCACGGCGCGCATCTCGGTCGAGCAGGCCTCCACTATGGGTTGGGAGCGCTACGTGGGTGCGGGCGGCGCGAAGATAGGCATGCACACATTCGGATCGTCGGCACCGCTCAAGGACCTGCTGAAGAAGTTCGGCTTTACCCCGGGGCATATCGTGAGCCTAGCGCGCACCCTCGCCGCGCGCCCAAGTTAGGGGGGCGGGCAAAATGGCGGCCACGAAGAGCACCGTAAAGCAGCTTCAGGATTTCGGGCAATCGGTCTGGCTCGACTACCTGCGACGCAACTTCGTGACGGGCGGCGACCTGAAGCGTTTGATCGACGAGGATGGGCTGCGCGGAGTGACATCCAACCCGGCCATTTTCGAGAAGGCCATCGCTGGCAGCACCGACTACACGGAGGCGCTGCAGACCCTCGAACGAACGCGCGACCAGGATGCCATGACCATCTACGAGCACCTGGCCATACCGGACATTCAAATGGCCGCTGACGCGCTGCGGCCGGTCTACGAGGAGACCGCGGGGCGCGACGGCTACGTCAGCATGGAGGTGTCGCCGTACCTGGCCCATGACACGCAGGGCTCGATCACCGAGGCTCGCCGCCTGTGGTCCACGATCGATCGGCCGAACGTCATGATCAAGATCCCGGCCAGCGCAGAAGGCATTCCGGCTATTCGCCAGCTCATCAGCGAGGGGCTGAACGTCAACATCACCCTGTTGTTTGGGCTGGAACGCTACGAAGAGGTGATCGAGGCCTACATCTCAGGACTCGAGCAGCTAGCGGGCCAACGCAGTGGTGATCTGGGCGGGGTAGCGAGCGTGGCGAGCTTCTTCGTCAGCCGGGTCGACACGGCCGTGGACGCGGCGATCGAGGAAAAGCTGAAGCAGCCTGGCGGCCAGGAAGCTACGTTGAAAGGGCTGTTAGGCAAGGTCGCCATCGCCAACGCC
>DASXTD010000506.1:0-9222 GCA_036505655.1 Chloroflexota bacterium | reverse complement strand
CTGCCCGCTTGCCCCCATGCCTGCGGGCCCTGCCCGCCGGGTGGCTCCGCTGCGCCGCTCGGGACGGCGTCTCCGATAATTCCGACTTACCTTGTCGGAATAATCAACTTCGGCAAGCATAAGGCCCTTCCCGGACGCCTGTCAAGCTGAAGGGGACGGGTAAACGGTCACATTCGTTGCCACGCCGTCGGTCGCGAAGATGTCTGCCGACAGGCCCGGCTGCAGGTCTGCCGTCGCACCAGCCTCGCGGAGATTGATGCGGACGCCCGGAGCCAGGCGCACCCGATCCATCTCTCCATTGAAGCTCACGCTGAACTCCATTGAGCCGATCTCGTCAATAGTCGCCTCTTCGATGCTGGCGTTGGTCATCAGATTGTCGCCCGTCAGGGGGAACTGGCCCTCTCTCCCGCGTGCGTTGTCTGGGAACACGTTGATGATGCTGGCCAGCAGGTAATCATCCATGTCCCGCACGGCGGTAATCGCGACAAACATCCCCGGCTCCAGATCGGCCGCGGTAGCCGCCCTGCTGAGCGTGATCCGTGTGTCTGGCGTCAGCGTGAGCGTGGTTCCATCCGTAAACGCGAGCCAGTCATCCCCGGCGCTATCGATCGTTCCCGAAATTGGCGTACGCTGCCCTTGGGCGAGGGCCGCCGGCGCATACATAACGCCGAGTATGCCCATCGCGGCCAATGTCATAACAACGCGTGAAAAGACAATAGGCCTCAACCGATTGACGCCTTAGCGGCCAGGTCCCGCCTGGCGAAGTGGCCACCTAGCCCTGCGCCGCCGCCTGCGAACAATACGATGTGCGCTACCGGACGACACCAGCCAAACATGACCCAGCGCGCGTCCCGCGGTGTGATGAGCCCGGGGGGTGAGAACACCCCTATCATGCCAACCACCGCTCCGATGATGCCCAATACCACCGACAGCCAGGCCCCCATCACTAACCCCACCAGGAAGCCCTGGGTCCAGGTAAGCTGGTGCCGCGAGCCCATCACAAAGCCCGTCACCAGTGGACAGATGAGTATCGAAGGATGGAACGCCAGCCCCGCCATCAGATTCACCGCAAACGACTTCGTCCCGGTGAGAAAGATCCACTTCCCGTCGAACGTCGGCGTCGATCCGATCATTTCCTGCTAGCTCCGTACGTCCCATTGGTACGCGCTCCAAACGTATTGCGCCCCATACTGCTGAGGCACAACCACGTTGAGGACGCGATTCCCAATGAACGCAGACAGGTTGTCGTAGTAGAGCCCCATCGCGGCCGCCTGGTCGGCCAGGTTGTAGATCAGCTCCCCGATCAAGCCGATCCGCTCCGGCATCCGTATCGCCCGCGAGTAGCGCTCGTACAGCCCATCATATTCCGGGCTGTGGTAGCCCGCCGCCCCGCTGCCCGTGAAATTGTTCTCCCGCGTCGGCCGCCGAGCGCTCGTGAAGTTCACTAGCCAGCTTGCGTCGTTTGGATGCCGATTGATGTTGAACCCCGGGAACGTGGACGTGTACTCCCGGTCTGATTGCTGCTGGGCTGCCACCAGCACCGGATCCACTCCGACCCCGATCTGCTGCCAGTAGTCTACGACCGAATACAACGCCTTTACGTTGTTGTCGTTGTCGCCCGTCGTCCGGATCTCGACTGCCAACCGTTGGCCGGTGCTGTCGACCAGCCCGCCGTCGGGGCCCTTCCGATACCCCAGGTCCTGCATCATCTGGGTCGCCTTCGCTGGATCGTACTCGTAGCGGGGCACCCGCGCCTTGATCTCCGCGTATTCGGGATGATTCAGCGGCAGCGTGCTGTGCGCCACCTCCGAGAAGCCGGCCACCAGCGTGTCCACCATCTCTTGCCGGTTGATGGCGTGGATCAGCCCGCGCCGAAACCGCACGTCTCCCACGATGGGCGGATGCGTATACGTCAGCTGCGGATAGATCACTGTCCAGCCCGGCCGCGGCACGATCTCGACCCGTCCCTCTTGCCACCGGTCTCGCATCTCCAGCGCCTGGTCAAACGATAGCGTCCGCCCCAGCGGCAGCTCCACCACCCCTGCCAGCAGGTTGGTTATCAGGACGGTGCTCTGCAGAATAAGCTTGATCTCCAGCTCGTCGATCGGCGGCCGGCCCAGCACATACGCGTCGTTCGCTGTCAGCAGTACCTGGCTGCCCGGCACCCACTCCCGCAGCTTGAACGGCCCGGTGCCGACGAACTCCTGGCTCCAGTACGCCAGCCGCGTGAAGTTCGGTTTGTCCTCTTGCGCCGCGCCTCCCAGCAGATGCCGTGGCAGCGGATTGCCAAACATCTGGTCCGCGTTGATATAAAGGTCTTTCCACCGCACCAGGACCGTATGCCCGTCTATCGCCTCGATGCTCGCCATCGCCTGGTAGCCCGGGTCCCGGAAAGCGGGCAGCTCCCGGTCCTGGCCCACTTGCGCGGTAAACAGCACGTCCTCGCTGGTAAACGGCGTCCCATCGTGCCATTGCGCGTTGGGCCGAATCTTCCACGTCGTTTCCATCCGCCCGTCAGTCTGCAGCGTCCACAGCCCGTTCTCCAGGCTCGGAACCGCCTCCGCTAGCTGGGCTCGTACCGAGTCCCGCTCGTCCGGATTGGCGAGGCCCGCGTGCAGAAGCCCTCGCAGCGCATCAACGCCCGGCGCGGATCCGGCCTCGGATCCCAGCGCCTTGGGATCGCTCAGAATCGCCGCCGTCAGATGCTTCGGGACGACCGGCCCGCCAGTCCGTACTTCCCTTGGTGCGGCCAGTTGCGCCGGCGCGCACGCTCCTACGAGGGTCAAGGCTACCATCAGCACCACGCCCTCGAAGCGGATCCTCATCGTCGTCCTCTTGCCTCCCAACCCTGCTCGTTCGAGGTGCGCACTCTACCCACCCCGACCGTTCGTTAGGCCAGTCCGCTCATCTGTGCCCCGATGGCGAATATACTGAAAAGCTGCCCCGTCCGTCCCGATCGCCGGCCGTCCAAAAAAGGAGCCTTGCTTGGCCTCATCCCCCGGACCCGGCTCAGCCCAAGACGAGCGGAGCCGCCTAGGGGCCCAACCGTCGAGCGGGCCGCCCGCGGAGGGCCGTCAAAACCAGGCTACCGAGGCGTCCCGAGGCGTCCTCCCTCGCCTTTTTCGGTTGAAGACCTTCGAGGCACTGCAGTATCGCGAGTTTCGCTACCTGTGGCTCATTCAAGCCACCACGGCGATGGGCCTGTGGATGGACCAGGTGGCGCGGGGCTGGCTCATCTATCAGCTCACCAACTCCGCGTTGCAGCTGGGGTCCATTCGAGTGATCCAAGTCCTCCCCTTCCTGTTCCTGTCACCTCTCGCCGGCACACTGGCCGACCGCTACGACCGCAAGACCCAGATGATCATCGGCCGATCGCTCACCGTCTTCCTCTACGGCTTACTGGCGTTCCTGGTCATCACCCACCTGGTGGAGGTGTGGCACGTCTATGCGACCGGCTTTGCCAGCTCGCTGGTCTCGGTCTTTCAGCAGCCACCCCAGCAAGCCATGGTCTCGGAGTCGGTCCCCAATCACAAGATCGGCAACGCCATCGCGCTCAACTCCATGGTGTTCAACGTCGCGCGCACCCTCGGTCCGGCGCTGGCTGGCCTGCTCATCGCGCTCGTGGATACGGGCGGCTCCTACGCAGTCCAAACCGGCTTCTACGTGATCGCCACCGTGTGGACCATGGCGCTCCGCCCAGAGAAACAGCCAGAGACAGAGGTCAAGCGCGAGCCGCTCAGTGTGGGCCTGGTGTTCCGCTCGTCGATGGAGGGCTGGCGGTTCGCCGCCACCACTCAACCGGTATGGATCGGGCTGATGATCACGATGATCTCGGCCGTCCTCATCCTCCCGTTCACTACCTTGTTCCCAGTCTTTGCGCGGGACATCCTACACGTCGGCTCCACCGGCCAGGGCCTCTTGCTCACCTGCATGGGGATCGGGGCCCTATTTAGCGCTACGCTGCTGGCCTCGGTGGGTGAGCGATTTTCGCGGGGCGTCATCATGCTCACCGGGGTCGCGGGCTACGGCCTGGCCGCGGCCGCCTTCGCCGCCTCTACTCGGTTCGATCTATCCATCGTGACCATGCTGATCGCGGGTGTATTTCACGTCACGTCTCAAGCCTTGGTCCAGACTGTAGTCGTCACCTATTCTCCCCCCGAGATGCGCGGCCGCATGATGGCCACCTTTCAGCAAAACCACGTCGCCACCGCTGTCGGTGGCATGTTGGTCGGCGCGCTGGCCTCGATATGGGGTGCCCCCTGGGCCATCGCGTCGATGGGCCTCGCCTGCGCTGCTTGCATGGGCGTCATCGCGGTCGCGATTCCCGGCTCGCGCTCGATTCGCTAGGCCAGGACAGTCCTATTGGCCTCACCGCCCGGCGACCAATCTGAACCGAGCGCCGCCGGCGCCTGGTCTTGGCTCTATCGCATCCGCACGTTCGAGACCCTTCAGTACCGCGAATTCCGTCTCTTGTGGGCCGGCCAGGCCACCATCGCCATGGGCATGTGGATGGACCAGGTCTCCCGCGGCTGGCTTATCTACGAGCTCACCGATTCCGCCTTCCAGCTTGGTTCCATTCGCGCGGTCCAGGCCATCCCCTTCTTCTTCCTCTCCCCTCTGGCCGGAACCCTTGCCGACCGCTACGACCGCAGGCTCCAGATGCTCGTCGCCCAGATCATCAATGCCTTTCTGTACGCCTTGCTCGCACTGCTGGTGATCACGCACCTGGTCCAGGTGTGGCACGTCTATGTGACGGCCATCGCCACTTCCATCGTGGGGGTGTTTCAGAACCCGCCCCGCCAGGCCTTGGTCTCCGAAACCGTCCCCGATCGAGCCATCGTGAACGCCATTGGGCTCAATACCATGATGTTCAATCTGAGCCGCACGCTCGGTCCTGCTTTGGCCGGCGTCACGATTGCTTTCGCCGGGACTGGCGGGGCCTACGCCGTGCAGACTGTCTTCTACGTGCTCGCCACTGTCTGGACGTTTGCTCTTCGTGCCGAGAGTCGGCCGCCTGTGGACCATGAGCCGCTCAGCGTCGGCCTGGTCTTCAAGAGTCAGATGGAGGGCTGGCGGTTTGCTCGGAACAATGAGCCGGTGAAAATCGGAATTCTGGTGGCCATGATCGCCGGTCTGCTGGTGATCCCATTTGGCACTCTGTTACCCATCTTTGCTCGCGACATCTTGCAGGCCGGCCCCACTGGTCAGGGCGTTCTCTTAACCAGCATGGGGGTTGGCGCCCTGTTCAGCTCCGTATTGATGGCCTACTCTGGAGATCGGCTGCCTCGCGGCGCCATCATGCTCGGCGGCGTGGCGGCCTACGGACTCAGTGTGGCTGCATTTGCTTCTTCCACCGTCTTTGCGCTGTCAATTTTGCTGATGGCCGTCGCCGGGGTCTTCCATGTGAGCTCGCAGTCATTGAGCCAGACTGTCGTCCAAACGTACTCGCCTCAGGCGATCCGCGGCCGCATGATGGCCGTGTTTCAACAGAACCACGTCGCCCAGACTCTGGGCGGCATGCTGGTCGGTACGCTGGCCTCCTTGTGGGGAGCACCCTGGGCTCTGGCGGCCATGGGCATTACCTGCGCGGTCTTCATGGGTATCATTGCCCTCACCATGCCGGCAGCCCGCGCCATCCGCTAACCAAAGCGGTAGGAAATGATGATGAGACAGGTCAACGTTTTCGTTTTGGTTCTCGCGGCGATGCTCGCAGCCGGCTGTGCACCCGGCAGCACGACATCAGGTGACAACCAATCCGTCCCGGGTGCCGTCGATCAAAACCGGACGCTCGTAGTCGCGGTTCGAGGCGAGCCGTCTGGCCTGTCGGACAAAGAGTTCATCGAATCGATGCATCTGCGCGATACCAAGCGCTTCTTCAATGCCTGGCTCACTCTGACGGACGCCCAGGGTCAGAATTCTCCCTACCTCGCTGAGGCACTTCCGCGGCTGAATACGGATACCTGGCGTGTGCTCCCAGACGGGAGGATGGAGACGACGTATCGGCTGAAGCCGAACCTCACCTGGCACGACGGCGCTCCACTCACCGCGGATGATTTCGTGTTTGCCGGGCAGGTCTACCAGACCACGGATCTCGGGTTCGCTACGACGGCGCCTCAGCAGCAGATGGCGGAAGTCACCGCGCTCGACCCACGCACCGTCCTCATCACCTGGAACGTTCTCTACCCGGACGCCGGCACGCTCAGCATCGGGTTTGAGCCTCTCCCGCGCCACATCTTGGGCACACGATTCCTGGAGCTGGCCCCCCAGGCCTTTGTCGCCCTCCCATTCTGGAGTCGGGAGTATGTCGGCCTCGGCCCCTACTGCGTTGATTCCTGGGAGCCGGGCGCATTCGTCTCCGGAGTCGCGTTTGACGGCCACGTGCTCGGCCGACCCAAGATCGGTCGCCTCCAGGTCCGCTTCATTCCGGATACCAACGCGGTGGTCGCGAACCTGCTCGCGGGGGCGGTCAACGTGAGCATGGACACGTCGATTGGCTTTGCGAACGGGGCGACCCTTGAGCACGAATGGGCGGGGACGACCCGTGGCTCGGTCTTGTTCACCCCGAGCACCATGCGCTGGATGCAGGTCCAGTTTCGGCCGGAGCTCGTGAACCCGAAAGGCCTCCTGGATGTCCGGGTCCGAAAAGCGCTGCTGCAGTCGCTCGACCGCAAGGCGCTTGGCGATGCCATGTACGATGGGCAGGGGAAGCCGCTCGATGCCATGGTCTACCCGTTCGATCCCTGGTTCCCCGCGGTGGACCGCGTGATCACGAAGTATTCCTTCGACCTCCGCCAGAGCGAGCAACTGATGGCCGATGCTGGGTACAAGAAGGACTCCGATGGCACCTACGCAAACCAGGCTGACGGCCGGTTTGTGAGCGAGCTCCGGATCTCGGGCGGAGACGAAAACGAGCGCGAGATCGCCATTCTGGCCGAAGCATTCCGCCGCGCTGGTTTCGGGACGACGGAATATCCCTACCCGGTCACGCTCACCCGCGATGGTGAGTTCCGCGCCACGTTCCCCGGACTCCTCGAAAACCCCGCCGGCGGCGGCGTGGCCAGCCTGATCAGCTCCATGATTCCTACGGCCGCCAATCGCTGGACGGGCTCGAATCGCGGTGGCTGGTCCAACCCGGAACTCGACCGTTTCTACGACCAGTTCCTGACCACGCTCGACGCCGACGCGCGCAACCAGGAGATGGCGCAGGCGATGAAGATTTCCACCGAGCAGCTGCCGGTGCTCCCCATCCAGTATTCTTTCGCGGTGGTTGCCTATACGACCGGGCTCCGGGGCCCGCAGAGCGCCAACTCTGCGAACTGGAACATTCATCAATGGGAGTGGACCTAGGGGGGAGGGGGAAATACTCCCTCCCCCCTCGCGGGGGTGGGCTCGGGAGAAGGGCGTCCCAGTCTTGGCGAATCTCAGTTGTGGGGCACTAGGATATTGCCGCCCATCTGATCCCAGTGCCGATTTCGGGGGTAATGAGCTTGGAATCGAGACCACCGCGGCCGCGCGCCGATCAGATCCGTCCCATCCTGCTATTCGAGATGTGCTCCGCGCTGGCCACCGAGCGCACTTGGCCCGCCACCCAGGCGAAGGTGATGATGCGCCGTCAGGGCAGCTCCAACCCCTGGCTCTACACGCTCTTCGCCAGTGACACCCCCACCGACTTCGATGAGGTGGTCAGCAAGGACGTGCAGCTGGGCATGGTCAACCCCGCTGGCGCGCTGGCTATGGCGACCCGTGGTGCCGGCCCCTTCACGGAGCCGCTTCCGCTGCGCGTCATCACCGTCATTCCGTCTTACGATCAATTCATCGTGACCGCCGCCGAACGCACCGGCATCAAGTCCATCGCCGAGATCGGCGAGCGCAAGCAGCCCCTCAAAGTCTCCATGCGCGAGTACGAGGACCATGCCGACTACCTCATGTGCAACGAGCTGTTCCGGGCGGCCGGTGGCTTCACCCTGGACGACATCGTGAAATGGGGCGGCTCGATCCACAAACATCGTGGCCTCTCAATCGATAAGGGCGAGGTAGAGCGCGGCGAGATCGACATCTTCTGCGAAGAGGGCATTCACATCTGGCTGGGTAACGCGCTCGAGTACGGCATGCGGATCCTGCCCGTAGACGATGCGCTAGCCCAGAAGATCAAGCCGCTCGGCATGCGCGCTTCCGCTACCCGACCGCAGGACGTTCACCAACTGAAGGAAGATGTGAAGAGCCTCGATTTCAGCGGCTGGCCCATCTACACGCATGTGGATGCGCCCGACGACCTCGTCCGTGCCTTCTGCGCCGCGCTCGACGCTCGCAAGGAGCGCATCCCCTGGGAAGGCGGCTGGTCGCTCCCCCTCGAGCGCATGTGCAACGAGGGCCCCGACACGCCCCAGGACACGCCCCTCCACAAAGCCGCCGAAGCCTACTGGCGTGAGGTCGGCTACCTGGCCTGACAGAGGCGCTTGGCGCCCTAGAGAGCCATGCGAGCCCCACCCTAAAATGCCCGATAGCATTGTGCTCGCGGGAAGGAAGGCCCATGAACCGGAAGCTGATCATAGCTCTGACTGGATTCCTCTGCGTGGCGGCAGGTGCGTGCGCTCCGGCTTCGGCTCCCTCTACGCAGGCGCCGAGCGGCGGCGCGCCGGTTATCCAACGGACGCTGGTAATCGGTGCCCGCGGCCAGCCCCCGACCTTCGCCGCCAAGCCCATCGTTTCCTTCTCCGGCTCTCTCCAGGAACCAAGAACGCTCTTCAATGCCACGCTTGACTTCCCCGACCAGCGCGGAGAGATCCATCCGATCCTCCAGGAAGCGCTTCCTCAGCTCAATTCCGCCTCCTGGAAAGTTTTCCCTGATGGAACAATGGAGACGATTCATCAGCTCAAGCCCAATCTGACCTGGCACGACGGCCAACCGCTTTCCGCCGAGGACTTCGCCTTCGCCTGGCAGGTCTATTCCGCACCCGCCCTTGGCGTATCCGGCACGGCTCCATTGGCCCAGATTCAGGATGTCCTGGCCTCTGACCCACGCACAGTTCTGATCCGCTGGCGAGTTCCCTATCCGGATGCTGCCTCTATCGGTGATGGGTTTCAGGCCCTCCCACGACACATCCTGTCGCAGCCCTTGCAGACCCTCGACGCGGCTGCGTTCGGCAACGTTCCCTTCTGGTCGCCCGAGTACGTGGGCTTGGGTCCCTATCGGTTGACCGCCCTGGAGCCAGGCGCCTACCT
>DASXTD010000505.1:0-3210 GCA_036505655.1 Chloroflexota bacterium | reverse complement strand
GATGTCGAAGGACGTGAACGCCACCGGAATCGTTGGAATGATCGGATTTCCGTTGGCATCGACCAAACTACCTGCCAGCACGCCCGTTCGACCGGGATTGCCCTCGTTGAAGATGATGACCCCGGACGCTCCGGCGGCCTGCGCATTCAGGACTTTCACTCCAAAGAAGCAGCTACCGCGTTGAATCAGGGCGATCCGGCCCGGTACGAAGCCGGTGAAGTCAGCCGCGGTGCAGCCGCTCGACGAGCTGGGGGTTGGCGTCGGCGGGATGATGATGCCACCGGCCGGCTGCAGCTCAGCATTGTTTGCCGTTCCCGTGCTCTGCCCGGGATTCCATTCAGCGCTCAGGGCGTAGTCATGGGAAATCGGTGAAACCTCGCTCAACGTCGGGCGACCTGTGTACGCGTAATAGGTGAACGTGTATCGCTGGATCGTGACGTTATATCCGGCGGCCTCCATCACCGACGCGACATAGTCCACCGACGCCTTGTAGCCCGGTTCACCTGAGTTGCGCGACGGCATCCCGTCTGCGGGGCTTGGATTGGCATCGGCAATCGCCTGGAAATTCTGCATGTGTTTCCAGAGATCAGCCGTTCGGATGCACTCGACGAGCTTGCTCGGGGTGTCGTTCACGCGGGCGAGACACTCAGCTGAGGTGAGCGGCTTAGCCGATATGATCGCCCCAGCGTTGGACGCCGGGAAAAGCGCCAGCGCAGCGACGCAGAGCGCCGCTAACCGCGAATACCATCGTCGCGCGCTCATACGTTGCGGCATGACCTTCCCTCCCGAGAGCTAGACGTGGAACCGCAGAGAAGACGGTGCCGGTAGGCGCGTTGTTCACTACGTTTGAAAGTCAGATCTCAGTAGCCCCCACGCCTCGGTTCCGACGCGTTCGCTCCATGCTACTTCGCCTAGGCGAGAAAGACAAATCCATGGTCCGCGCGTCAACTGTGGAATCTGACTCGGGTTCAGGATAATCCCAGGCCGGCGCACTCATGCGCTCGAAGGTTCCCAAACCGAGTTGATTGACCGCCGCTAACGGGAAAGGGCACCTGCCGCTATTCGATGATTACCGTGGTCCTGTTTCCGCTTGACTTCTTAAGGCCGCCCGCCTTAGCTGATTCGGGACGGTGAGGCCCCGGGTTCAAATCCCGGGCCCCCGACCACCTCGCCTCGCTGCCTCACGCCCTACTTGGTGGAGGATAGCCCGGCGTCATAGGTCTTCGGCTTAACCCAAAGCAGGCCCGGAGGGCCCGTGACCTCGTGGCGATTTGTGCTACAGGTGGCCGGAAATGAGGAGTGTGGCCCGGGACAGGCGGTTTCGAGACGATTTCGTGTTTGGAGCGTCCGTCGCGGCGCATCAGGTGGAAGGCGGCAACGTAAACAGTGACTGGTGGGTGTGGGAGCATCAGGCGGGCACTCGCTGCGCGGAACCATCGGGAGACGCGTGTGATTTCTATCACCGCTACCGCGACGATGTCCGGCTCCTCGCCGAACTGGGGCTGCAGGCCTTTCGTTTCAGCATCGAGTGGGCACGCATCGAGCCGGCCCCGGGAGAATTCTCACTTGCTGCGCTTGATCATTACCGCCGAGTGCTGACCACCTGCCATGAGTACCGCATCACGCCGGTTGTCACTTTTCAGCACTTCACGCTGCCCAGATGGGTGCAGGACGCTGGAGGAATCGAGTCGGAGGACTTCCCAGGCCTCTTCTCCCGCTACTGTGACCGCGCCAGCGAATCTCTCGGCGACCTGATCGGTTGGGCGTGCACGATCAATGAGCCAGAGGTCCTGGTGGTGATGGGTTATATGACTGGAGGCCACCCTCCCGGCCGCCGGTATGCGTGGGATGACGCCGCGCGTGTCGGAGCCACGTTGGTGGAGGCACACAACGCAGGAGCGGCGGCCATCCGCTCGCACTGCCAGGTCCCGGTCGGTGCGACCTTAGCCTTGGTGGACATCCAATATGAACATGGCGCCCAGCCAGGCGACTCCATACCCGAGCTCCTGATGCGTGTCACCGACCAGTTTCTGGAGAACGTAAGCGGCGACCAGTTCGTAGGCGTACAGACCTACACGCGAGCGGTGGTTGGTCGAGAGAACGGCGGTGATCCTCTATTCATCTCGCGGGACTCGGAAACGGAGTCGGCCACGCAGGTCGGCTGGGAGAACTACCCTCAAGCCCTGGGCGCGACAGTGCGGCTCATCGCGAAGAAGACCCTCGGGAAGCTCCCCATCCTGGTGACCGAGAACGGGATCGCGACGGCCTTCGATGAGAAACGCATACGGTTCATGGAACAGGCCCTCACTAGCTTGCACGACTGCATCCGTGATGGCGTCGACGTGCGCGGCTATCTCCACTGGTCGCTGCTGGACAACTTCGAGTGGAACTCCGGCTATGGACCGAAGTTCGGCCTGGTCGCCGTCGATCGAACGACCTTCGAACGGCGGCTCAAGCCAAGCGCCAGGTGGCTGGGCGAGATCGCCCGAACCCGTACGCTGCCCGCTCAATTACCTTGATCGTGCGGCTGACCGCGGCCAAGTCATTACCATCGGCGCAGCCCAACGCGCGGGAAGCGGTTGCAGCCGAGGCCGGAAGGGGTTCGGTCGAAGAAGTCGTGCGCTCCATGTCCAGGCTCAGGGTAGGCCTCTTGGTCGCGATGGCGATCAACATCGTGCTCTTCGTGGCGATCATCTCGGACATGGTCCTGAAGCCGTTCTGACCGCCTCTGGCTCCGTGGAGTCCGGCCCTTTGCGATAGCTGGCCAGCCACGAGAGTGGCTGACTATAGTTGCCGATGTCTGCCGGTTCGGTCACCTGGAGGAAGGCCTTTGTGAGATCCGGGATCACCACGGACACCGATCGGCCGATCGAGGACGTGTTCGCTTACGTGACCGACCAGCGCAGGGCTCCGGAATGGGTGTCTGGCGTCGTTGAGACCAAGGACGTCGAGCCGCCCGGACTGGGGGCGAAGGCCACGCAGGTCGTCAAGTTCCTGGGCAAGCGGTTCGAGTTCACGAACGAGGTTGTCGAGTGGGAGCCGAACCGCAAGTGGACCTTTGGAAGCAGGGTGCCGTTTCCCGCCAGGATGCACGTGACTTTCAGCCCCGGCGGAAATGGCACGCGGATAGACGCGGTCCTCGAAGGCGAAGTCGGCGCGCTTTTCAAGGTGGTACAACCGGTGGTAGCGGCTATGGCAAAGCGGCAGCTT
>DASXTD010000504.1:0-2557 GCA_036505655.1 Chloroflexota bacterium | reverse complement strand
TCTGGTCGGGGATGTCCGTCCAGGCCCACGAGCAACCGGCGACCGATCGCTGCTCCACCGTATTCCAGCCCATGTGCGGGACTTTTACGGTCGTTGGCAAGTGCTGGACACGGCCGGGGAACACGCCCAGGCAGGTCTGGCCGCCGTCCTCATCGGAGGCTTCCATGAGCACCTGCATGCCCATGCAGACGCCCAGGTATGGCCGGCCGGAGGTGATGAAGTCGTGGATGGCCTCGTCGAGACCCCGCTCCCGCAGGCTGCGCATGATCTGGCCAGCGGCCCCAACGCCCGGCAGGATCACAGCGCGGGCATGGGTGAGTGACTCGGGCGACGTGGCCACCCTGGGTGTAGCGCCCAGGCTCTCGAGCGCTTTCACGA
The DNA here is from genome assembly GCA_036505655.1 of Chloroflexota bacterium. Taxonomy (GTDB): domain Bacteria; phylum Chloroflexota; class UBA6077; order UBA6077; family SHYK01; genus DASXTD01. The sequence goes on along the minus strand of DASXTD010000504.1, from coordinate 2,179 downwards.
CGCTGCGCAGGTTGCTGCCGCCATAGTCGATCACGACCAGGTCGCTACTCAATTAGCGCTCCTGGTTCGAGGCCACCAGGCCCTCGTTTACAGCCCAGTTCAGATACGCCTCCATGAAGGCGTCAAGGTCGCCGTCCAGGACGCCGGCGGGATCGCTGGACTCGTGCTGAGTCCGCAGGTCCTTGACCATGTTGTAGGGATGGATCACGTAGGAGCGGATCTGGTTGCCCCATCCGGCCTCGACGTGCTGGCCGCGGAGCTGCAGCCGCTCCTCCTCGACGCGAATGGCCTCCGCCGCGCGCAGCTTGGCTCGCAGGATGCGCATCGCGGTCTCACGATTCTGAAGCTGCGAGCGCTCGGTCTGGCAGGTCACCACCAGGCCGGTGGGTACATGGGTAAGGCGGACCGCCGTGCTTACCTTGTTCACGTTTTGGCCGCCCGGCCCGCCGGCGCGATAGGCCTCGAACTTGACGTCTTCAGGATTGATCTCGATGTCGTTGGTGGTCTGGACGTCGGGCATGACCTCGACCAGCGCGAAGGAAGTGTGGCGGCGATGCCCGGCGTCGAACGGCGAGAGCCGCACGAGCCGATGCACGCCGCGCTCGGATCTGAGGTAGCCATAGGCGTAGGGGCCTTCCACGTCTACGGTGACGCTCTTGATGCCGGCTTCCTCGCCCTGGGAGAGATCGTAGGTCTCGGTCTTGAAGCCGCGGCGCTCTGCCCAACGCAGGTACATACGCAGCAGCATCTGAGCCCAATCCTGAGCGTCGGTGCCGCCGGCACCCGCGTGGACCGCGATGATGGCGTTCGCGCGGTCGTACGGACCTGAGAGGGTAGCTTGAAACTCGAGCTTGGCTACTTCGCGCTGGAGGGCGGGTAGGTCGCGCACCACCTCGGCAGCGACGTGTTCATCCCCCTCTTCGATAGCCATGTCCAGCAGACCCTCCGCTTCTTCGATGCGGGTCGTGAGCGCCTGCCAGGGAGCCAGATCGGTGCGGAGGTCAGATAGCTCCTTCATCACCCCCTGGGCTTGCTCGGGGTCGTTCCAGAGCGTCGGGTCTTCGGCGCGCCTCGCCAGTTCCGCAATGCGTCGCATCCGCCCCGGCTCGTCAAAGACGCACCAGGAGGTCTTGAATTCGCCGACGAAGCGCGCGCAGCTCTTCTCGTTCTTCGTGCATGAATCCTCCGTGCGACATTCTAAAATATGCAGATGATTTACTGGCTGCATCGTTTCGGGGCAGTAGCTAGCCGCATCCTGCCCCTTTGGTTCGCTTACGGGGTGGCCACCGCGGGGGCCCCGATTGTTTTTCGTCTGTGGCACAGCAAGCGCGAGAACACGATCCGCAACATGCGGCAGGTGCTGGGGCCGGATGCTACCTCTGAGGAGGTACGAGCGCTGTCGCTCCGCTCGTTCGTGAACTACGGGAAGTACATGATGGATATGCTGCGTCTGGAGGGGCGCCTGCGCGACGCGGAAAACCGAGTCACGGTAGAAGGCTGGGAGCATTTCGTGGAAGCATCCGGCAAGGGCAAGGGCCTCATCTTCGTGGCCGGCCACATCGGAAACTCAGATCTGGCAGCGGCGATCCTGGCCCGGCGTGGCTTCCCGGTGAACGTGATCGCCGAGCCGCTGCGGCCCCCCAAATGGGACAGGCTGGTCCAGCAAGCCCGAGCGGCGGTTGGGATGAAGGTGATTCCGATGGGTCAGGCGGTCGTGCGCGCGCTGCGGGTGCTGCGCGAGGACCAGATTCTGGCGATTCTCATCGACCGACCACTCAGCGACCAGGGCGTGACGGTGAACTTCTTCGGGCGCCAGACGCAGGTCCCTGGCGGCGCGGCGACGTTGGCTCTGCGGTCCGGGGCCAGCGTTCTGGGCGCCTGTATCGTCCGAGCGGGCAACGCATATGTGGCGGAGATCTCGCCGGAGATCTCCGCGCCGACGACCGGCGATCCCAAGCAAGACCTCGCGGCGCTGACCCAGGGAATCTTCAGTTGGCTGGAGCAAGTCATCCGCCGCTACCCCGACCAGTGGTTCATGTTTCGCGCTATGTGGCCGGAAGCCCTACTGGCCGAGTCACCTGCGGCCTCCGTCTCTTCGACCCCTAGCTGACCTGCGGCCAGGTAGCGCTAGCTTAGTCCAACCAAAGGCCATCCCTCCACGACTCCCTCAGCTCCGCGA
>DASXTD010000503.1:0-4820 GCA_036505655.1 Chloroflexota bacterium | reverse complement strand
CCCACGCCCCGCAACGCGAACCGCTTGCCATTGAGATCACCGACAGCGTTGATCTCACGAGTCACGAACAGCTTTTCATTGAGCCATGTAACCGTAGTGGCCAGGCTGACCAGGGGCACGCCGCGGGCGCTAAAGCTTTGGAGGTTGTAGTAGTTCTCAGCCAGCAGATCGACTTCGCCGCGCTCCAGCAGCTCGCCGTACTCGCGGCCCGCTGCGCGCTCCATGGTGATCTTGAGCCCCATTTGCAGAGCTGTGTGTCTGAATACAGACAGCCAGGGAGTTCTGTCGGGGTCGCGAAAGAGCAGCTTTAGTGGATCCATTTCACTCTCACTGGTAGCTGATGAGATCGGTACGGCTGAGGGTGACTCTTGCTGGTTGCAGAGGGGCGTTTTGCGGATTCGCACTCAATCCGTTGAGGAGTTGCCACAGCGCGACTGGGGTGGCGAGGCTCGTGCTGGCTCCCGTTCGATCAGCAGAACTTCTGCCGCCACCCGATATGCCGTCTTGAGCCACCACAACCGTGTAGCCTCGCTGGGTCGCGGCAGCGGCCGTGTAGAGCACGCCGGCGTTCGAGGCAGTGCCGGCGATCACCAAGAACGTAATTCCGGCTTCTTTCAAGATGATGTCGAGGTCAGAGTTGAAGAATTTATCCCCAGGTGTGGCCACAAACACCGGATCGTCCGCCATCGGCGCAACATCCGCGAGTATGTTGGTGTCCGGCGGTGGGTGCACTGCGTAGATCACTGGAACGCTCGCTGCCCGCGCAGCTTTAAGGCCGGCCGCGACGGCCGGAAGCGTGGCCACGCAGTTTGGATTGGGGCCGCAGTTGGAGTCGAGAAAATCGATCGCCAAGAAGGCCGTGGTACTGACGTCGAGCGAGACAGCCACGGGATCCGGCACCGCGAGGACATCTGGAGTGCTCGGCTGCAAGCGCGTCCCCTCAGCGAGCAACGAGGCGGGAGCCGGAAATGAAAGGGCCGTGATGCTGACTAAGGCGAGCGCTATCAGTGGACGGACTCGCGCCATCGGCTCCTCCCTTGAACGGCGGCCCCGTCCTCTTATTTCTGGCGTCGCGGCTCACGCGTATGGCCGGCGCGACCATTGTAGACTAGGCCTGCGCGCTGATAAGGGCCGTCGAGATATTGGGCCCTGCTTATTCCCTCCGGGTGAAACGAGGTGGGTAACCATGGCAACTGCCACTGAGATCGAGCTTCGCGAGCTGCTGTCGGATTGCTGTCGAATCCTTTTTCACCTCGGCTTGACCGACTACATGGGGCACCCGAGCGTGCGGATCCCCGGCACCGACCACGTGCTTATCAAGCCGCGCCACTCCTTGCGCATCCGGGCCATGGGCCGGGTAAAGCCTGAAGACATGGTGATCATCGACCTCGACGGCAAGATGGTGGAGGGCAATGATGGCCCGCCCTCGGAGCGATTCATCCACACCTGTATCTACCGAGCGCGGCCGGACGTGCAGGCCATCGTGCACACGCACCAGCCCTGGGCGACGTTAATGGGGGTGGTAGCGGAGCCGATCCTGCCCATCCTGCACGTGGAATCGCCCCTGGTAGAGCGGCCGGTTCCCGTTTGGCCCTGCGCCCAGCTGGTGACGGATGATGATCTCGGCAAGCAGCTAGCGACCGCGCTGGGGGACCACCAGGTTTGCCTGCTACAGGGCCACGGGATGGTCAGCGCTGCGGAGACTGTCCAAGAAGCCACAGTGGCCGCCATCCACCTGGAGCGCTTGGCGGATGCCAACTACAAGGTACTGGCCATCAACAAGTCGCCGCGCGTCATTCCGCCTGAGGAGATCAAGGCGCTCAAAGCGCGCGGGGTCGGCACCGATGTGCGCTGGGCTTATTACGCGGAGCTAGCTGGGGTCGATCAGGACTGAGACGATCCGCCTATTGGCAGCGGTGAGTCGCCAGGAAGGCGCGAAGCCAGCTGTTCCAGTAGGCATTGGCGGCTTCCTCAGCTGCCCCCTCGCCGGCACCATCCGCTAGTGGCGCAACCACGCGAAGATCAGACGATTTGAGATGTACGTCCGGGGCTGCATGGCTCGCGATCAATACTTGGCGCTCATCCACCAGGTCCCGCAGCGCCGCTTCGATCGCTGGCTGGTCTGCAGCGGGGCGGATCGTAGCGGCAATCTCGGAGACAAAGGCGACCGGCGGCATCCGTCGGCCCAGTGCCTCGAGGATCTGCTGGCTTAGCGCGTGTTCAGGCATCAGCCTCCATTTTAGCGGTCGATTCTTCCATGAACGCTGCAATTTCAGCCAGGAAGACAGCCCCGAGGTCAGCGGCCTTGCGCGCACCGACGCCCGAGATCTCGAGTAGGGCATCCTCCGTGCGCGGGCGGTCCTCGACCATCGCGTGGAGGACTCGGTCGTGGAAGATCACGTAGGGTGGGACGCCGCGCTCATCGGCCAGGCGTTTGCGCAGGGCTCGGAGCCGTTCGAAAAGTGGATGATTCGGGGCCACCGGTCTCACGACGGCTCGATCCTTTGGGCGGACCGCGGGCTGGGACATAGCGAGACCCACATGCGCGTCCCGGTTGGTCAACACCTCGTGGCCACGCGCGGTCACTCGGAGCACGCCGTACTCCCCCTCGCGAGCCAGATATCCAGCCCGGATTAGCTGACGGGCTAGATCGAGCCATTCTTCCTTGGACCGATCGCGACCGATACCGTGGGTTGTGAGCTCGTCGTGTTGGAGGCGCAGGATCCGTTCGTCGCGAGCGCCCCGCAGCACATCGACGATGTAGGTCATGCCGAAACGCTGGCCGGTTAAGGCAACGCAAGACAAAAACATGAGCGCTGGCAGCGTGGCGTCGGTCTTCTCTTGCCGCTCGCTTCCACAAATGTCACAGCAGGGGGCTGGCTGTCCATCGAAGCTCTCGTCGAAGTAGGCGAGCAGGGCCTGGCGCCGGCACAGCTCGTTCTCAGCCCACTCCGCCATCTTCTTGAGCTGGAGGCGGGCCGAAGCTCGTTCTTCGGCGCTTTGCTTGTCGTTAATGAACCGCTCGTACTTCATGACGTCGAACGAGCCGAAAAACAGAATGCAATCGCTCGGATCGCCGTCTCGGCCCGCGCGGCCGCTTTCCTGGTAGTAGCCTTCCAGACTCTTGGGTACGTCGTAATGGATGACGAACCGCACGTCGGGCTTGTCAATGCCCATTCCGAAGGCAATCGTGGCGACAACGATGTGCACGTCGTCCTTCGAGAACGCCTCTTGTCGCTGCCGACGCTCCTCGCTGGATAGGCCCGCATGATAGGCAGCAGCGCTGAATCCCTCCCCCTGGAGCATGGCGGCCAGGCGCTCCGTCTCAGCGCGGGCTAGACAGTACACGATGCCCGACACGTCCGGGTGCTGGTGGAGATAAGCGATCAGCTGGGCCGCCGGCTGCCGCTTGGGCCGCACCTCGTAGTAGAGGTTCGGCCGATTGAAGCTGGCTCGAAAGTGCTCCGCGCGCTCAAGACCCAGCTGGGCGATGATGTCCGCCTGAACTCGGTTCGTGGCGGTTGCCGTGAACGCTCCCAGAGGCGTGTTCGGAAACAATCGCCGGAGCTGCTTTAGCTGACGGTACTCGGGCCGGAAATCGTGGCCCCACTCCGAAATGCAGTGGGCTTCGTCCACGATGAAGCGGGAGACGCCAGTAGCCGACAACAGCTGGAGAAACCCCGGCATCATTAGCCGTTCCGGGGCCACATAGACGAGCTTGACCTCCCCGCGCGCGACGGCCGCCTGCCGTCGTCCTGTTTCTGCAGGGTTCAACGAGCTGTTGATGAAGGTCGCATCAACACCTAAGGCCAAGAGGGCATCCACCTGGTCTTTCATCAGGGCAATGAGCGGTGAGATGACGACAGTGACCCCGTCCGTAAGCAGCGCCGGCAGCTGGTAGCACAGCGACTTTCCCGCCCCAGTGGGCATCAAGACGAATACGTCGCGGCCGCTTAGCATGGCCTCAATGACGTCTTGCTGTAGAGGTCGGAAGGAGTCGTATCCAAATGTCGAGCGGAGTGTGGCTCGGACGCGTTCGTCCGTCGAAGTAGAAGTGATCATGGCTGCCAGATCATACAGGCGCGCTGTTGAGCTGCTGGACGCCTGGTTGGCGGCGGTCTGATCTGAGGACGGCCGCTTACAATCCGAGGCACGCCGGTTACGGCACGAGACGGGAGGCGGGTTGCGGATAGCCGTCGATATTGGCGGGACGTTTACGGACGTCACCGTCTTCGATGAGGCCAAAGGTAGTGTCGCGCTGGGCAAGGCGCTCAGCACGCCCTCCAACCTGGTCGACGGCATCATGGCGGCGCTGAGCCACGCGACGGATTCGCTCGCTGCGGATCTGATCATCCACGGCTCGACGGTCGTGATCAACGCCATCGTGCAGCGCAAAGGCGCCAGGACGGCTCTGATCACGACGAAAGGGTTTCGCGACGTCTATGAGATCGGCCGCATCAACCGGCCGGAGTCTTTCAATCTCTTCTTTCACAAGCATCGACCCCTGATCCCGCGCGATCTCGTCTTCGAGGTGCCGGAGCGGATGCTGGCCGACGGCACGGAGGAGACGGCGCTCGACGAGGAGGCCGCTCGGGATGTGATCCGCCAGCTAAAAAGCCTGAATGTGCAGTCGGTGGCGATTCTGTTTCTGCACTCGTACCGGACGCCTGAGCACGAGCTGCGGATGCGCGAGATCGTGTGCGAAGAAGCCCCGGAGATGTTCGTGACCGCCTCGCACGAGCTGTCGCGCGAGTACCGCGAATACGAGCGCACCTCGACCGTCGCCGCCAACGCTTACGTCGGCCCCATGGTGAGCCGTT
>DASXTD010000502.1:0-2610 GCA_036505655.1 Chloroflexota bacterium | reverse complement strand
GGGTCGTTCCTTTTGTCACACCCATGGCCTCGGGCGTGCGGGACTATCAGCCGTCCGATCCCTATCACCGAATTCATTGGCCCACTACGGCCCGAACGGGACGGCTGATGGTGAAGGAGTTCGAGCTGGACCCCTTCGCCGACGTCTGGATAGTGCTCGACCTGAATGCGCGGGTTCAGCGGGGGGCTGGGCCTGAGTCGACCGAAGAATACGCGGTGACGATTGCAGCCTCGCTGATGCAGCATTTCATTCTGGAAGGGCGATCGGTCGGCCTGGTGGGCCAGGGGGAGTTCCTTCCGCCCGATCGCGGCTCTCGACAGATGCGGAAAGGGCTGGAGCTTCTCGCGTTGACGCGCGCAGACCGATACCAATCATTTGCGGACACCCTTGCGTTGGAGTCAGTCCGCTTCAACCGCCACGCGACGGTTTGCGTCGTCACGCCAGCGACCGACCCGGGCTGGGTTTTTATGTGCCAGGAGCTCCGACAACGCGGGGTGCAGACGATGGCCGTAGTTATCGATGCGGCGTCGTTTGGTGCTGCGCCCGAGGGAAACGCCAATTTGCCGTTGCGCGACATGGTCGGCAATCTGGTGGCGTTCGGGGTGGGGACGCACCTCGTTCGGCAAGGCCAGGCGCTGGAGGGATTATTGGCTGAGCCGCTCCAGCTCGAAGCGCTCGACGGAACGGTAGCCGCGGTGAATGGACATGTGGCGTAGAGGTTCCACCGTCTCTCTCGCGCTCTCGGCGAGAGAATCCATCGTCTCCATTTTCCTCGTGGGTGTGCTGGCCTGGCTGCCCGCCTGGTCTATCGCGCTGTCGGGCTGGTCAGAAAACCTGGAACCGGTGCCCTGGTTCGCCGCGGCCGGCGTCCTCGCGGGATGGAGCCTTGCCCGCATGCGGTGGCGCCAGGTCATCGCGCACGCGCTCGGGCTACTGGCCGGTATGGCGGCTGCGAGCTTGGTGTATGCGACGTTCCTTCCGAACAGTTCTTATATCGAGAGGTTTCACGCACTACTTGCCCGAATCGGGCAGTGGCTTGCCGCGGCCATCTCGGGCGGGGCAAGCACGGACAACCTGCTTTTTGCGTTCAGCATGGCGCTGCTGGCGTGGGTCCTGGGATACCTCGCCACATGGAGTGCGTTCCGCTGGCTCGTGCCCTGGTTGGCTATCGTGCCGACCGCGTCAGCCCTTCTTCTCAATCTTTCCTATTCCCCGCCGGATCTTCTCCCCCTTCTTTACGTCTACCTTCTGGCCACCTTCCTCTTATTGATGAATCTGACGTCCTTGCGCCATGTCGCCGCGTGGCGCATTGATCAAATTGCCCGGGGGCTCAACCAGGGGGCGACGTTCGCCCTGGGCGGCGCGGCGCTGGGCCTGGGCATCGTATTGGTCGCCTGGAATCTCCCAGTGGGCGAGGTGAGTCGGGCCGTTTCGTCGGCCTGGGAAAACGTTTCGGGACCATGGCAGGATGCACAGGCCACTTTTGATCGTCTGTTCGCCTCACTCAATCCGGCGCCACCTTCGGCGCGAGGACTAACCGCGATGCAGTCGCTTGCGCCGCGCGGCTCGTTCGAGCTAGGCGACAATCCGGTGTACCGCGTGGCGGGAAAGCAGCCTGCCTACTGGCGGGCCGCCACCTACGATCGCTATACGGGTCAGCTGATGACGAGCTCCAACGTCACTTCGGTGCGCCGCGATAGGCGCCAGCCACTGAGCGACAGCATGGACCCGGGCGAGGGACGGAAGTTCACTGAGTACCAGTTCTTCGTGCTTGCGCCCGGCACCTCCGTCATCCACGCACCAGACACGCCGCTCAGCCTTAGCGTCCCATCAGCCTACGAATACAGAGGAGATCTGACCGACTTCGCGTTCCTGCGCCCATCGGTCGCTCTACACCAGTTTCAGCAGTACAGCGTGTTGTCCGCGGTGTCGACGGCTTCAATTTCGGAACTGAGGCGAGCAGGCACCATTTATCCGCAATGGACCAGAAACTATTTGCAGTTGCCCGACGCTTTCCCAGACGCCGTTCGTGATGAATCGTGGCGCGTCGTAGGCAATGCTGAGACGACTTACGAAGCCGCGGCCAATATCGAAACGTACCTGCGAACCCTGACCTACAAGACGCGGGTCGCGGTGCCCCCGCCCGGGCGAGACTGGGTGAGCTTCCTACTGTTCGATTCCAAAGAGGGTTACTGCGATTACTACGCGACGGGTATGACCGTGATGCTGCGCGCGGTCGGCATCCCCGCCCGAGTGGCCACTGGCTACGTAACCGGCGAGTGGGACCCTGGCTCGCAGTCGTACCTGGTCAACGAAAACCACGCGCACACCTGGACGGAGGTCTATTTCCCCGGTTACGGCTGGATTACATTCGAGCCGAGTGCGAACCGCGCCCTGCCACCGAGGAGCGAGAACCCCCTGATTGCCGAGTCTGACGAGGAGCAGCAAAAGCTGCTGGAGTCAGAGGGTGCCCCCAGCGATTTCCTCGACGACGAGGATATGGAAGACGAGGGGAATTTCGTGCCTCTCCCAGATGGGAGCGGCAGCAACGGGCCATCGATCGGGCTTCTGATCTTGCTGACACTTGGAGTTCTAGGGCTCACGGGTTTA
>DASXTD010000501.1:0-3972 GCA_036505655.1 Chloroflexota bacterium | reverse complement strand
TCGGCTGATTGGAGTGGGTATCGAACCCGCCAAAGGAGACGTAGTAGACGCGCGTGCCCAGATTGGCTGAGATGAGCTGGGCTACGGTCTTCAGGCTGTTGGCGAGGGGGAAGTTGGGGTACTTCACCGGGCTCTGGTAGGCCGCGGCCGCATCCTGCACTTGCTGCACTGAGCTGAGGGCGCCGGCGCCAGTCTCCGCGACGTATTCCTCCAGCCCCGGGTAGCCCAGCCCGTAAACCCAATTGATGTAGCCGAGGCGCTGATCTCGGTCACCCGGATAACGGGTCTCAGTGCGAAACTGGTAGGCCTGGATGCTGCTCATGGCAGGGACTGTGGTTCCGCGTCCATACAGAGCGGGGGAGAGCCCGCCGGTGACGCTCACGGCGGCTAACGGGTTGGGATTAGACGCGACTGCGAGGTAGTCGGCCAGCCAGCCATCGCGCGTATAGGCATCGGGTACGCCCGTGTTCCAGATATCGGTGGAGCGGAAGTGCGATAGGTCGGGCTTGGGGTAGCCAACGCCCTGAACGATGGCCACCTGTCCGGCCTGGTACCGCTGGAACAGCTTGGTCATTTTCGGATGGAGGGCAACTCGGTCCGTGAGCTGAAGGGCCTGGCCGTCCGGAATTCCGATGGCCGCGCGTACTCTGTGATAGCCGTCCATGCCGTAGGGCACCACAGTGTTCAGGCCGTCATTCCCACCTTGCATCTGGATCACGACGAGCGTGGTATCCGAGCCATGCGGGTTGGCCGCGGCAGCCCCATCGGCAGCATGCGCCGCTCGGGCGAACGCGGGCGGGAGTACACCGGCGGCAGCCGCAGCCCCGGCGCCCAAGCGTAGAAAGTCGCGTCGGTTCAGCAGGTATCGTTCTGCTGCCGCCGCGCCGGCTGCGACTTCATGTACCTTTGTCGCCATTTTGGTTTCCCTCCGGGCTTCCCGTGATCCTTTGGTTCGTCGCTCTCGATACGCGCCCGGTCCCCCGGGGGCTTGGGGGCGGAGCCCCCAACGATAAAAGGGCGGGTGGGTGGGCCTTCCTTATGCCATTTGTGCGACGGGACTGGATGCGATAAGGTGCGCGATTCCCCGGACCGCTCGGTCGAGCCGCTGCGCCGAATCGAAGAAGCCTTCCGCCGGCCCGCTGTAGCCGCTGCTGGCGTAATCGATCAAGGCATCGCGGACTGATGAATCCACGTCGCCGTCCCCCAGGACTCGGAGCAGACCATCAACCAGACCATGCGGTGTGATGGCTCCCAGCTGTCGCGCCATAGCCGCCGGATCGATGCCCCTGCCGGCATTTTCTCCACGCTGGCTGGTCAAGGTGTTGGCCAGGTTGACGCGCTCGAGATACGTGTTGGTGCCTATCCAGGCGGTCCCCCAGTCCCAACCCGCCACGCCGGGGGGGTTGAACAGCTGCATCCCCATGCGGGAGAGAGAGCCGGTAATGCCTGGAAGAAACTGGGGGATTCCAAAGGATTTCATGAGGCCGATCACGTACTCCACGGGGCTTCTGATCACGGCGTGATAAGCGTCGTCCGAAGCAAAGTCGGCACTCAGGAAGATCGCCCGGACCAGCTCGCGGACGCGGAAGCCGTTATCCCGGAACTGGTCGGCCAAGTCCTGAATGGTGGTAGAAGAAGGATGATCGTGGACGAAAAAGTTGAAGAGCTTGCTGGCCATGAATCGGGCTGAGACAGGTTGCTCCAAGATGATGCGGACTACATCATCTCCATTCCATTTCCCACGCTGATTGAGGAAAGTCTTCAAGCCGTCGTCATGCTGTTTGGCGTTGAATGTGAACTGGAAGTTTTTGTCCAGGTTCCAGCCGGTGAAAGCACGCGCACCCTCGCGCACGTCTGTCTCGCTGTAGTTGCCGCGGCCCATGGTGAATAGCTCCATGAGCTCGCGAGCGTAGTTTTCATTGGGAGCGCCCTTGCGGTTCGTGTTGCCGTCCAGAAAACGAATCATCGCCGGATCGCGAGAAATGCCGCGCAGAATACCCGGAAAGTCACCGAGGGCATTGGAGCGGAAGAATTGGTTCTGCCGATACATGGCATCCGGTTTGCCAACCTTGGAATTCGCGTTCGCAAGGTGGTCGTGCCAGAAGAGGGTCATCTTCTCCTGCAGCGGCCGTGCGGTGTTGAGCATGCGGTACAACCAGATCTGCTGGATGGACTCCAGCTTAGTGAGATCGAGGCTGTTCTCCATGAAGGCGACCTGGGCCTCCACCGAGTCGTCGGAGACCTGGGAGTAGTCCACCAGCTGGTTCACCGCCCCCGTGAACCCGAGGGCAGCGTAGGCGTCAAGCTCACTGGCCGTGGTGCCGAAGCCAGCCCGGCGCAAGAGGTGGGCGATGAGGCGACGGTCACTGATGGCCATAATTTTCACTCCATTTGAGGGCCGGCATTTGCGCGTCCCCTCTCGGGTCGAGCTCCCGGGCCGCTCCGATCATCGCTACGCTCGTTCAAGCTGCTGCTGGCCGCTCAAACGCAGCTTTGACCAATTCGTTACAGTGCTTGAACTTGCTCATGGAGCACGCTCCTGAAAATCCTGGTGCCGCGTTGGTCACAGCTGCCCGTCTTCCTGGCCCTGCTGATACTGTCGGGATTTTTGGTCGTCAGAGTATGGCCAGGGTTAAATTTTTCACCGACAGCGGCCGGATCGATCTCGCTCGCGGATGTACGAGCGGCCGACAGCTCAGTCGTTCACGGCAGCTGGTACGATCTGGCCTTCACCCAGCCGTCGGCCGCCACCGGGGGAGCTCGATCCACCAGTGCCTTAGAGCAATCGTTGGTGGGTCTGATGGACCGCGCACAGAACACGCTCGACGTTGCGGTCTATGAAATCGACCTGGGTCCGGTGGCTGACGCCATGGCCCGCGCGGAACAGCGCGGAGTGCAGGTCCGCATGGTGACCGATACCGATACCCTCACGAACACCCGCAACCCATCCACGAAGCGCGTGCTGGACGAGCTGCGCGGGGCCGGAGTACCCATCGTTGATGACCAACGGCGGCCGATCATGCACCACAAGTTCGCCGTCGTCGATGGCCGTTGGGTGGAGACGGGATCATGGAACTTTACGTTCTCCGAGACCTACCGCAACAACAACTACGCCATCCTGATCGATTCGCCGCAGCTGGCCGCTAACTACACCGCCGAGTTCGAGAAGATGTTTGTGGCCCACCAATTCGGGCCGCGCAAGACCCGCGGCGTACCGTTTCCGGTCTTTGATCTCGGTGGGGGGCGACTGGAGAGCTACTTCTCGCCGGAGGACAGCGCCGGGGCCCAGATCATTCGCTGGCTGGGTGCCGCCCGCCAGGACATCCACTTCCTCGCGTTCGCATTCACCCACAATGGCATCGCCGACGCGATGCTGCAACGGGCTCAGGTTGGGGTCGAGGTCAGCGGCGTGTTCGAGGCGTCAGATGCGCTGGCTAACGGCTCGCAGTACCCTCGCCTGAAACAGGCCGGCCTCGGAGTGATCCTGGACCGCAATCCCTGGGCGATGCACGACAAGCTCATTCTTATCGACGGGCACATCGCCATCCTGGGGTCCTTTAACTTCTCCCGAAATGCGGATCGTGAGAATGACGAGAACCTGCTGATCGTCGACGACCCCAACCTTACGGGCGCGTTCGAGGCTGAGTACCAGCGCATCCGTTCCCAGGCGCTAGGGGCTACTGTCCCGGCGCGATAGTGGGCAGGCCCAGAGCGTGAGCGGCCTGCGCCATTCGCCGATCGTAAGTGACGATTTGACCGAGGCTCCCCCCCAGCGTTCTCGCGGCCGCCAGGTGAATAGCGTCGAGGCTCCGCAATGTCGGCGGGTCCATCCGCGCCGCGTCTCGCAAGATGTCATCAGTAAGAGGCATGACATCCAAATCGGCGAGCGCTTCCGGTACCAGCCCGACGGATCTGGGCCGCGCAAGCCTTACTGCCCGAGGGACTTCCACCTTCGCCAGCTGGCAAGACAGT
>DASXTD010000500.1:0-6138 GCA_036505655.1 Chloroflexota bacterium | reverse complement strand
AGCTTGTCGTCTCGGCCGGGCTGGCATCCCAGGCGGTAATCGGCCGCAACACTCGATTGCTCACGTCCCAGATCGCTACTACTGTGAGTAGACGCCCGCCGTTGGTGCGACCGATGGCCTGGCGGTTGCCAGCCCGGTCGCGGCGGTTGGTGCGCCAGAGTGGATCATTTTCGAAAACCTCGATCACCTCATCTGCCGTTACCCGATGACGGGCCAGTTCGGCCTCGTTCCCGTCGTCGAAGGTGATGCGCACCACGCTCTCGGGACGCGGGTGCATGAGGCACTCTTACTCCTCCGCCGGGCATGGTTTATTGTAGTGTGTTTCGTAAAACAAAAATAGTCTTCGGCGGCGCGCATACGGACTTCTCCGAAGCAGGCACTCAATCGTATTGACTTGATTGGGATGGATACATCGACTGGAGCGTCTATGGCTGGGAATGGACCGGGTAGCCGTGCCTATAATGCGCGGCGGGAACCCAAGGAGAGTTGATTAGTGAGTACCTCCGAGCGTCTTTGTCTGGCAGCCGACGTTGCCGAGAATTCGCTCCAGCGAATTACGTTGCGCGAGAATTTTGACATCTGTGTCACGCGGCTCAATGGCCAGGTCTATGCCGTGGTCGATCGCTGCGGACACTTGAACGCGCCCGTGTCCCAGGGCGAGCTCGATGGAGAAGTCGTGGAATGCCCGGTGCATCACGCGCAGTTCAACCTGATCACCGGAGCGGTGGTGCGCCAACCCGAGGTAACTGAGCTGAAGCCCGGCGCTCCCATCCCGAGCTACAAGGTCGCGTGGTCGGGCGGCCTGGAGGAAATGATTCGGGTCATCCGACTCAAGCGGCTGAAGGTCACCACCAAGGATGATTTCCTCTTCGTCGATCTACCGGATCCGGAGTAGGCGACCAGTGGAAATTGAATCGATCGCCTGGGATGAGCAGCGCACTGACACTGAGGGAGAATCATGAGCACGACCGAGCGTCTTTGCCCCGCAGCCGACATCGCTGAGAACTCGCTCCAGCGAATCACGGTACTCGATGAGCTGCAGGATGAAGTTGACGTCTGTGTTACCCGCCTCAACGGCCAGGTCTATGCTGTGATCGACCGCTGCGGACACATGAATGCGCCGATGTCGCGTGGCGAGCTGCAAGGGGATGTCGTCAGCTGCCCTGTCCACCACGCGGAGTACAGCCTTATCACGGGAAAGCTTCTCCGCCCGGCGGATGACCGCGAGGATGAGCCGGGCCGCCGCCCCCGCTGGGGAGGTCTGCGACCATTCCTCAAAACACTTCCGCTCGAGCGGCTCAAGGTCAGCGAGAGGGATGGCGCGATCTTCGTCGAGCTGCCCTGACCGAAGGCTAGTCCCTATCGAGCGGTAAGACTCAGCTCGTGAAGCGCTCGTCGAAGGGGATGTTTGGCGCCAGTCGCTCGGGTGCGCCGTCACGGACGATCACGTCTTCTTCCAGCTTGACGGCCAGTGGGCTGCCCTCTTCTCCGAAGTAGCATTCAACCGCGAAGACTTGATTGGGGCGGAGAACGCCGTCCGGCACCCGCTTGCGCTTCTCGACGTGCGGAAAACCGGAGTGGTTGAGACCAATACCGTGAATGATGCTGTAGTTGTAGAGCTGCGCGGCGTACTTTTCCGGGACGCTGGGGGCGCGGTCGCGCACGTCCACGAGCGCGGTGCCTGCTCGGACTACATCGATCACGCGGAGGAGATAGTCGTAGGCCCGGCGGTATAGATCGCGCTGCTCCTGGCTGGGATTGTCACCGACGAAAAAGGTTCTCGAAGCGTCGCCACGCATCCCGTTGGGGCCGCGGCCATGCAGGTCGATACCGGCGAACTCGCCCGCCACCAGCTTGCGCTCGGTCGGCCACCGGCGCCAAGGGTTCATGTTCTCGCCGGAGCAGATGTTGAGCTGGGCGATCTCCTCGCCATCGGCGTCGGACCAGGCCGCGGTGACGATCCCCGCGAGCTCGCGCTCCGAGATTCCGGGCTTGAGCGCATCCCGAAAGGCCGACATGGTGTAGACGTACTGCTCGCCGATCCGCCGGTAGATGGCCACTTCATCGTTAGTCTTGACGGAGCGGGCATATTCCACGATGGGCGATGCGTTGGCGACCCGAACTCCGGCCTCGGACAGGGCGTTGTATGCGGACGCATCCAGTGGATCGACGGCGAGCGCGCTGTCCCCGACGCCGTGCTCGACCATCAAGTCGTAGATGACCTGGGCGAAGCGCTTCACCTTCTCCTCGAACGCGGGCGTCTCGGTGTCCGCCGACTGGTAGAAGGTGGGCTGGATGTTGGAGTGATGCATACGGACGTAGCCCATGTCCCGTGGCTTGATGAACGCGATGACCTCGCCCTCGGCGGGAATGAAGACGCCTCCACCAGGAACTTTCAGGTTGAGTACGTAGCGCAGATTCATGGTGTCGCTCAGGTACATCGCGCCGATGCCGCGCTCCCGCAGCTCCGCTTGCAGCCCGGCCTGGCGGTCTTGAGCGAGTTTCTTATCGTCCCAGGTCGGGTGGGGTTTGGGTTTCATGCGGCCTCCAGGCGGGTGGTCATCAAACCGAGTGTTCAAGTCCGAGGGCTCGCGTATTATAACGACGCATTTTGAGGCACTTGTGGGGTGGGGTGGTATATGCGGTTGGGCCCAGTACGCGCTCAGTCTGGCTTGCTGGCTATTCTGTCGGCATGCCTGTGGCTCGTAAGCGCGTGCGCGCCGGGCGGGCCGATCGGCGGGGTGCCTGCCGCGTCTGCGCCCGCGAAGCCGAAGTCACTCACGATCGGGGTCACGAATCCACTGAAGGACATCGGGGCCCTGTCCGTGCGATCCGTGGGCGGGTGGGGATCGCTTCCCGATCTGCATTCGGTGGGCCTCATTACCTCTGACTTCGACACCCCCAAGCCGGTGGGCCGCCTGGCCGAACGAGTCCCGTCGGTTGACGACGGCTCGATCAGTGTCCTGGCGGATGGGCGCATGCGGGTGGTGTACCGGCTGCGGCACGACGTCACCTGGCAGGATGGGGCTCCGTTCACCGCGCAGGACCTGGTCTTCACCAAGACCTTTCTGGCTGACCCAGGGCTTCCAGTCACGGTGCGCCAAACGGTCCAGCGGATGGGCACGGTGGAAGCGACAGATGACTGGACCGCTGTCTTTTACTTCCCGCAGCGGTTCTTTCAGGGCAGCGCGCTCGGGCTGCGGGAGTTCTGGCCCCAACCCCGCCATTTGCTGGGTGAGGCATACGATCGCTACGTCGCAAGCGGCTCTCCAGACGAGCTCCTGCGGCTGCCTTATTGGACGTCCGATTACGTTAACCTGGGCCCGTTTCGTGTGTCTGAGCTCGACCAAGGGGCTGGGCTGACCCTCCAGGCTTATGAGGGCTATTTCCTGGGGCGTCCGCGAATCGACACGATCCACGTGCGGGCCTTCGAGCAGAACGTCCTGTTCTCCAGTCTGCTGGCCGGAGCGGTCGACTTCTTCCCGATGGAGGCCCTCGACCCCGAGGAGGGTGCGCAGCTCCAGGAGCGCTGGAGGGCCGTCCGCCAAGGCACCGTCTACACACTGGAGGGCCCGGCCTATTTCCTTTCACCTCAGGTTCGACCGGCCGTGCAGCGGGAGCCGGCCATTCTCGACGTGCGGGTGCGTCAGGCCCTGTACCAGGCCATCGATCGCGATGCCCTGGCGCTCCGCGAGTTCGTGCTGCCTGCATGGTCGGTGATGCCCCCAAACGACCGCCTGTACGAAGCGACGCGAGACGGCCTGCGCCGCCATCCGTTTGACCCCGCGCGCTCGCGGGCCATCCTGCAAGAGCTCGGGTGGAGTCCCGGCGGGGATGGCATCCTCCACCACAGTTCGGATGGCCGCGCGTTTCAGACGACCATCGGCACCGTGGACAGCGGCCGGCTATGGGAGCTGGCGACTTACGCCGATGCCTGGCGGCGGATTGGCGTCGAAGTCGAGGAGCGGCAGACCTCTCCAGCCCAGGCGCGCGACCTCGAGTTCCGGGCAAGCTACCCAGGCTGGGATGCCACGTCGGCCGGGCAGGGGGACGCTCTGTTGAACCGGTTGCAGGGCCCGGCCGCCAGCGCTGCCAATCGCTGGGGCGGTAACCGGGGTGGATACGAGGATCCCGCCGCCGAGCGGCTACTCGCGCGGTATTACGCCGGCCTCTCGGAGCAGGAGCGGTTCGACGCGATGCATGACATCTCTGAGTTCGTCGCCACCACGCTGCCCATGCTGATCACTTATTACATCACCTACCACGCCGGGGTGCGGCAGGGCGTGCGGGCGCTACAGGACATGGCTGGCTGGGAGCAGTCGTACGGGACGATCACGCGAAACGCCCACCTATGGGAGATTGATTAACGGAGCTCCCATAGGTAGATATCCCAATAGCCGTTGCCCTCCGGGGGGCCTAGCCGAGGTCCAGTGAGCACGGAGGAAAATACGACCGGCGAGGCTGGGAAGAACAGGGAGATGGCCGGAAGATCGTTGCTGTAGAGCTTGACGATGTCCACCGCCCCCTTTATCCGGTCCGCCGGGGCCAGCGACGTGCTGTAGGCGGCGATCAGTCGATCCATTTCTGAGCTCGAGTAACCGTCATAGGCGGACCCGCGCCATTGGTTGTCAGGGCCGGGCACGTTCGTGGAGGTCATCGCATCAATGATGCTGTCACCGATTCCGGTGCCGATGGCGTAGATCCCCGGGAAGATTGAGCGCGACTGCACATCCTGTGCCTGAGCGGCCGGAAGCACGAATTCCTGGAAGTCGTATCCGGCCTGTCGCCAACCGGCCGCGAGAGCAGACATCTCCGCCTCATTGTCGGTGCCGGCGTTCACTCTGACCTGGGGTGAGAATCGGGCTCGAGCGGGGCTCGTGTAGTAGCCATCAGATCCCTTGATGAATCCTGCTTCCCCGATCAGCTGCGCGCTTTGCCGGAGATCAAACGGGTATTTGGTCACCGCTGCCTCGGCAGCTCGTCCTAGATCAGAGGTCGGTGAAAAGATGGTGTCCGCCAGGGGGTAATGGCCGTTGTAGAGAACCTCGTTGATGCCCTGCCGATCCACGGCGTGGGCAATTGCCTTCCGTACCCGCAGATCCTGGAGCTCCTTCGGGCTCACGAAGTCGGGTCGATTCTGAAAATGTGCGGACCGCCACTGGATCGCGGACCAGACGACTGACGCGGCTCCCTCCGGGAACTGCCCCATGAGGGATGGGACCTGAGACACAGCGAGGGCACTATCGCCCGCGAGCTGAACTTCCCCATTGAGCATGCTGGCGACCACTGCGTTGGTGTCCGTAATGAACTCGAGCTTGATGCGCGCGATTTTTGGCGCGCCGAGCACGTGATTAGCGAAGGCGGAGCCCTCCAGGAAAGCTCCTGGTTCCCAGCGGTCCAGCTTGTAGGGGCCCAGTCCGACGAAGCCGGTCGACCAGTACGGGTGGTTGAGCATCGCATCCACCGACCCCGACTCCAGAGCAGGCCCCAGGATGGAGCGGGGCAGGGTTGGCATCCCCACGTATCCAGGGCCAAGGCTCTGGAGCGATCCGGCCGTCGGATAGGGCCGCGTCCAATGGATCACGACGGTGCGATCATCGGGTGCCACGACGTCCTGCATGATGCTGAAGGGCTGGGTGCCCGCACTGCCGAATTCCTTCGTGCTGTAGACCTTCCACGAGAATATGAAGTCGTCCGGGGTGAGCGGCGTTCCATCGTGCCAGGTGAGGTTGGGCTTCAGCCGGTAGATCGTCTCCATGGTGCCGTCGGGGGCGACTTTCCAGGTATCGGTACCCAGTTGAGGAAGCGCTTCGGCTAGATACGGTTGGGGGTTGCTCTGATTGTCGAGAATCGCCAGATCGGAGTTGAATATGCGCTTGGACAGAATCAAGGAGACGCCAGCGTTTTGTCCCAGCGCGCGCGGCGAGACGGTTTTGGGCTCTGCTTTGACAGCCGCGACCAGGATTCGAGCCGGCTGGGCAGGCCCGCCTGGGGCCGGCGGCTGCGAGCCGCTCGGGCTAATGGCAGGAGCGCACGCGGTCCCCAGCGAAGCCAGGAGCACAGAGACGAAGAGCACCATTCGTGTCATGCGCCGATGCCTCCCTTGCCGTTGACCGCAGGAAATCCGGACGATCACCC
>DASXTD010000499.1:0-1775 GCA_036505655.1 Chloroflexota bacterium | reverse complement strand
ACATCGTCCTCCGCTAACTCCCTTCGCCAGCCTCTGAAAAAGAGTGGACCCAAAACTGGGTCCACTCTTTTTCTCATGAGCTATTGAGCCTGTGAGGCGGGTGACCGAGGGCTAGGACGACGCTGCCGCCGGAGCCGACGCGCGCCGCGCCTCCTCCCCAAGCGCAGTAACCGCGACCTGGATGCCCGCCCGAGTCGTAATGCCATGCGGGTCACGCGAAGGGTCGAGCTCCACGATGTCGGCGGAAACGACTGTTGCTTCGGCGGCCGCGGTGCGGACCAGGGTGACTAGCTCGGCGGCGCTGATGCCGTCGGGCACAGGAGTCGCGACTCCGGGCCACAGCCCGGGGTCGAGCACGTCAAGGTCCACGCTCACGTGCAACGTGCGGCAGCCTTGGGCCGCCAGATACTCCAGACTCTGGCGCGCGACGGCCAGGGCCCCCAGGCGTCGCACGTCGGCGGTGGTCCACACCCGGATGCCGGCTGCCTTCACTAGCTTTCCCTCTCCCTCATCGACCGAGCGGATCCCCACCATGGCGATCCGCTGAGGATCGATGATCGCAGCCGATCTTCCGCCCGCCTCGGGAGGACGCGAGTCCACCCCCGCCAACAAGCCCAGGCCCATCCCATGCGCGTTGCCGGTAGGCGAGGTTTCGAGCGTGTTGAAGTCCGGATGCGCATCTAGCCAGAGTACGCCCAGGTCATCGTGCACCTGCGCCGAAGCAGCGATGCTACCCAGGACCAGCGAGTGGTCGCCGCCTAACACCAGCGGAACGAATCCACGGGCGAAGGCTGGCCGGATGAGCTTTGCCAACTGCTCTCCGAGCCGCTCGACCGTCCTGAGACGGCGTGCAGGCGCCGGTCGGTGCGTCATCGGTTGCCCGTCCGGCGGAATGGAAAGATCACCCCAGTCTTCGGCGTCGAGACCCACTGCATTCAACCGTTGCAACAGACCGAGCTCGCGCAGGCCCGCGGGGCCTCGATCGACTCCCGGACCAGGCCCCGCGAAGGCAGAAGGGAACCCGATAACGGCTATCGGCAAGATTTCTCCCTGCCTGCCCTCAGGGCCCCCCAATCACGAGTAAGCCCACAAGCATATTGCCCCTACAGCAGCGGGCCTTGCCCGCCCCTACCCGCCCTAGCTCGCGAGCCGGACCGTGGGAACGAGCCCCCACTCCGGCGGCGGCCAGTAGCTGAGCCACGCTTTGCCGATCAGGTTGTTGGCCGGCAAGAAACCCCAGACATGCGAGTCGCTACTGTTGGGGCGGTTGTCACCCAGCACGAAGTAATACCCTTTGGGCACGACCTCAGCCGCCACTACGTAGTTGGCCGGCCCGCGGATGTACGGTTCGGTGAGCGCGGCGCCGTTCAGGTAGGTCACGCCGGCCTTTACCTCGACCGTGTCACCGGGCACGCCGATGATCCGCTTGATGAAATCACGTTCGCCGGGGGTTGGTGACAGGAAAACGGCGATATCCCCGCGGGACGGTTCCCCGAGGAGATATACGGGAGTCTGGGGTGGAGGTTGGTTCGCGCGCTGCAGAATATTGGCCAGGGGCGTTCCATCGATGCGCGCGTAAGCGGCCTTGATCACGATCAGGTACTGCCCGTTGTGGAGCGAGGGCTCCATGGACGTGCCTTCGACCTTGAAGTTCTGGATCACGACCCGAATGCCCAGGAAAATGGCGACCGCGAGCAGAATGGTTTGAGCGAGGTCCCAGGCAATGCCGCCTATGTGGCCGGCTGTCGTGCTTTTGGACGCGAAGTCGATGGTTT
>DASXTD010000498.1:0-14284 GCA_036505655.1 Chloroflexota bacterium | reverse complement strand
CGTAGAACCCGGCCACCAGGAAGGGGAACTCGGTCACCGCGCGGCCCAGGGGAAAACCTGGCGCCGGCAGGAAGGTGACATACGGCTGTCCGACGGTACCAAGTAACGCGCCCTGAAAGCCAGGTAGCGTCAAGGCCCGGTCGAGCTTCTCAGAGGCGCTCAATCGCTCGTAACCGGGCGGCTGCACTCTCGTGACGCGGTTGCTCCCGGAAACGGCACCCCACAGTACGACCATCAGAAAGACTAATCCCACGGCCAGCCCGCCAGCGACGAGCGGCGCGACGATCTTTGGGAAGCGGAGGGGATCGGCTGCACGCATCAACATGGTGAACTCCCAGGTGGACCGAAGTCCGGTGGTCTGCCGCTGCAGAGGTACATCTCTCCATTTGAGTCGTCGGCCGAGACGGAAATGTTTTCGCCCCCCTCCTTCCTGCCATGCATGGTTGTAAGGATCAGCGACGCGAGTGAGCGCATGGTGAGATGCGGGTGATGGAGCCGTGAATTTCCCACCCGGGGGCTACCTTTCCAAGAAAACCACGGTTTGCCCTGTGGACTGCAGGTCGCCCATGAGGACGATCCCCGGGCTAGCGACTCAGTCCCGGTAGATCCACAACTCATTCGAGGTCGAGCCCGAGCCTCCCCCAAATAACAAGAGGGCGTCCGCAGGATCCAGGGCCGCAACCTGGCCTGCGCGGGGCGTTGGCGGGTTCGGTGCGCCTACCTGCTCCCAGGCGTTGGCGGGCACCGAATAGGCCCACAGGTCGCGGAGGTAGTCGATGCCTCCGGAGTAGCCCCCGAACATGAGGATGCGCTGGTGCGCCTGGTCCCACGCCATTGAATGGCGGGCGCGAGATGGGGGGAACGCGCCCGCGGGAGGGAGCGATTCCCAGGCGTTCGCGCTCGCATCGTAGGCCCATAGGTCGTTGAGATAGCTGCCCGGAAAGCCACCGCCGTAGCCGCCGAACACGATCATCCGACTTCGGTCCGCGTCCCAGACCGCGGCATGGCGGAATCTGGCTCCAGGACCGGCACCCTCTGGCGCGAGCTGGGACCAGGCCTGCGAGGCTGGTTCGAAGCTCCACACGTCGCCGAGCGCCTGGCTGTTTGCCGATCCCCCGTAGATCAGCAGTCGGCTTCGCTCCACGTCCCACACGGCCGCGGCCTCGGCCCGGGGAGGCGGGCCCGTCACCTCGATCTGTTGCCATCGGTTGGCACGCCGATCGTAAGCCCATAAGTCCCCCAATGGCCCCCGGGCGCCCAGCCCTCCGAAAAGCAACAGGTGTTCACGGTTCAGATCCCAGACCATGGCGGCGTTGCGGCGAGGTTCCGGCGCGGATGGTTCCAACGACACCAGGTGCATCCAGCTTCCGAGATGGGAACGAAAGATCCATAAATCGTTCAGTAAGGTGGAGCTGCCGTTGCCTGCGCCCCCGAACACCAGCATCTCGTGCCGACGATCATCCCAGGCCACCGAGGCGTCCTGGCGAGGCGATGGTCTGGGAGGTGAGGGAAGGGGCTGCGACCAGGCATCGGCGGCGGGTCGGAACGCCCACAGGTCGTTCGGCAGCCCGCCCCTGTACCCGCTAAACACCAGTGCACGGCCGCCACTCGTGTCCCACACGGCGCTGTGCTCGCCGGCCGCGGGTGCAGTCGATCCGGGGGCGGGCAACCTCGTCCAGCGCTCCGAGGATGGTTGATAAGCCCACACCTCACGCGCGACCAGATTGCCGAAGCCACCCAGAATCAATGCCTGCCCAGCGGCCGAATCCCACACCAGGTTGGCCTCAAACCGACGGCCGGGACCGTGCGCCAAGCCGATGGCGCGAGCCCAGCTTCGGCTCCCGGGCGAGTAGGTCCACAGATCATTCAGGGGATCACCCCGCAGCCCGCCGTACACCAGCAAGAGCTTATCTGTCGGGTCCCAAGCAGCGGCCGGGTCGGCCCGCGGGCTCGGCCATGCGCCGCTCCCGCCGTCTATACGCTCCCATCGATTGGGACCTGCTTGATAACCCCAAAGGTCGGCCAGCGCGCCGTCGCGATACCCGCCGAACACGAGCATTTGATCGTCTGCCCATACGGCCGCGTGGCGGAAGCGACCCGGGGGCCCGGGTCCCACGGATTGCAGGCGGGTCCAGGCATTCTGAGTCGGGGAGTAGCTCCACAGGTCATCGAGGTACCGGTTCTGCACATAACCGCCGAACAGCAGGAGGCGCTGGCGTTCGCCGTCCCAGACCACACTGGGCTCTTCTCGGGACTCCGGAACTACGCCCTCAGCGACGATCTCTGCCCACGCGTTGTCCTCGGAGTGATAGGTAAACAGACGCTGCTGCATCGTCTCGTAGACCAGCATCTCCCCGTCGGCATCGTCCCAGACGGCGCGATGGTGTCTAAAGCCCAAGAACGACGGCCGGCCCCGGGCTAATGCCCGCCATGAATACGTGGCCGGACGGTAGGCCCACAGATCACCGAGCGCCCCAGGCCCGGCGGTGCCGCCAAGCACCAGCATCAACCCATCGGCTGAGTCCCACACCGCGCTCTGGCCGGCTCGACGGGCCGGGGGTGCCCCCACGGAGGGCAGCTCGGTCCAGACATTGTCCGCCGGGCGATACGCCCACAAATCCTGCAGGAAGCAGCCGGCCCCGCAGCTGCCGCCGAACACCAGCATCTGCCCGGCTCCCGGCTCCCAAATCGCGGCCTGGGAGAGTCGCGCCTGCGGCCAGGTCAAGACCGGCTCGATGGAACTCCAGCGCCTACTGGAAGGCTGATACGTCCACAGCTCGCTGAGGGCCCGGCCGGCTAGCGGGTCGATGCCACCGAAAACGACCATCTGCGCACCCAGGGTGTCCCAGACCGCGCTGTGCGAGAAGACCGGGTAGGGCCGAGCCCCCTCGGCACCGAGCTGCGTCCAGATATTGGTGGCAGGTGAGTAGCCCCACAGGTCATCGCGAAACTCAAAGCTCGGCCCGATGCCGCCAAAAATCAGCATCAGGCCGTCGTTAGCATCCCACACCGCCGAGTGATGGGCGCGTGCCGGCGGAGACGGACCCGATGGCACCAGCTCGACCCAGCGGTTCTCGGCCGGCCGATACGCGTGCAGCTGGGGCACGCTGTAGCCACCGTAAACGAGCACCTCGCTGCCGTCCCAAACGGCGGTCTGCCCGCTCAGAGCACCGGGACCCGGGCCCGCCACCGGCAGGGGAACCCAGCTGTCCTGGGCGAGGCGGTACGACCAGACGTCGTCGAGCCGGGCTCCATTCTCGCCACCGACCATCAGAAGCCGCTGGTTGGTAGTATCCCAAGCAGCGCCAGCGCCAAATCGCGCCGCCGGGCCGCCTAGTAGCGTCCATTGCCCGCTCGTCGCGGGCGGTGTGACCTGAGAACCAGGCTCCGCTAGCGGCTCACCTCGAGTTGGGTCAGCCGGGCCGAGGAGAACGACCAGGCAGGCGCAGGAACCGAGGGCGCGGGCCAGCCATGGAACGCGGCTGCTAGGCGCTCACGAGCCTCCGAGTCTGACTGTGCAGGTCGATTGCGCTCTGGTAGGTCTTGGGGTCCAGCAGATTACGGAACTTCTTCATGAACCCGGTTACCCCAGCGTGCGACACGAAGCCCTCCCGAACCATCTGCATCAGGTCCTGGAAGCTCATGTGGCAGTCGCGGTATAGCCCCACGTAGCGCTCGATGAACTCATCGATAGGGAGCGCGGTCGGCAGTACCGGGTGCAGGAAGTCGAAGTAACGGCGGTCGTGGGTGATCAGCTGGTCCTTATAGCGCGTCCAGTCTACCGTGCCCGGCAGCGGCGTGTGGATGGTGAACTGAGGACACTCGATCCCAAGCCGCTTGTTGTACTCAGCCAGATGATCGAATTTATCGTGCAACCAGTCCGCAAAGATGATCTGAGCCCCCCACACCTTGACCCCGATGCTGTGGAGGAACTGCACGGCTTCCTCGTTTACATTAGGCCGCGAGCCCTTGTTGACCCGCTTCAGCTCTTCCGGATCGTCGGACTCCAGGCCGATCAGAATCATGTCGAGCCCGGCCTCCGCCCATTTCTCGTAGAGGGCCTGGTTGCGGACGATGTTGTCGGCGCGGCACTGCATCCAGAACCGCCGCCGATTGCCGCTCTCCACCAGCGCATTGGCTAGTCGCCATGCATCCGACTCGCGATAGTCATCGTGCGGCATCAGGTGAAGTGCCAGATCATCCACGATGTTGACATATGAACCTTGCGGTGTACTGCAGATCTCACGGAAGGTGCGCTCCCATCCCTCCACCCGATAGGCTCCATCGTGGAACTGCCACACCGAGCAGAAAGAGCAGCGGAAGCGACATCCGCGCGCGGTCTCGACCGAATAGGGCCGCGGATAGTAAAGGAAGTAGTACGAATCACGGTAGGGATCGCAAAGCCCGCGCATCGCCGGCGGGCGCTCGTTCATGGTGACGTCGTTGTGCAACACCAGGTTGCTAATTTCACTCGCAGGCACTGTGCTTCGAAAGTCCGCGCCGTCACGGTAGTACAGGTGGGGGATACGCTCCAGCTTTCCATCACCGCCCATCTCACGTACGACCTGCGGAAAGATCTGATCGGCCTCCCCGTGGACGATCACATCGACTTCGGGAATGAACAGATCTTCGGGCGACAGTGAGATGTGGTGACCCCCAACCACGATGGGGAGACGGGGGTCGAGGCGCTTGATTTGTCGAGCGATGTCTGCCACGACTGGCACATCGGTCGTATAGCCACATTTCAGCGCGATCAAGTCCGGGGCGAAATCCTCGAGCTGATCGACCAGGTTGATGCCGGGCACCCGCAGATCGGCGAGCCGGCATTCGGCAACGTCGGCAACGGACCCGGCCAAGTATTCCGGCCCGAGGGATTCCACCCGCACGGTGTCGTTGAAGCCGGTGGAGTAGCCGCTTTGGGGCTCGACAAAGAGGACCCGCTTGATGCGCGACTCAAGGTCGCGCCGGCTGACGATGTCCATCGTCATCTGCCTCCTGGCCCGCTACCCGCAACGCAAGCGCAAAGCAGCCTACTGCACTCGGGTGCCAAGTCAGGGTAGGATAGCATACGGTAACAAAACGCAACGACCGCACTCAGGTTCTCGTGGTAGCTATGGAGCACTCCGTCTGCGAGGCGGACGCCCTCTGTATCCAGATGCCGCCTGGCTAGGAAATCCCTTGGCGATGTCTTCTATGAACGGAATCACGGCGGGAACCGCGCCCGTTGTCACCGTGTTCGGAAGCTCCAGGGTCGGCCCAGGCGATGGTGAATACGAAATCGCGCTGCGCCTGGGCCACCTGATCGGCGAGCGAGGGTGGGTCCTCTGCAATGGGGGCTACAACGGGACCATGGAAGCGGCCGCCCGCGGCGCCAAAGAAGCCGGCGGATCGACCATCGGGGTGACTGTCACCGTCTATGACAAGGTTCAGGCCAACCCCTGGCTAGATCAGATCATCGTGGCACCTACTCTCTTCAACCGCCTGGAGCAGTTAATCAGTCTGGCGCGGGCATACGTTGTCTTGCGGGGCGGGATCGGCACGCTGCTCGAGCTCGCCATGATCTGGAATGCGGTCCAGACTGAGCCACAGTCCAAGCCAATCCTGGTGGTGGGTCCAGAATGGGACTCCATCCTGGACAGGCTCTACGAAAGCCTGCCCATGCACCCGTGGGAGGCGGACAGCCTGACCCGGGTGCCTTCAATCGAGGGGGCGATCAGCGAGCTCGACCGGTTCTTCCAGGGACTCTGTCAGCCCGACGCGTCCCCACCTTCTTTTTGACGGATTCCACGCATGCGCATCTCGCCCGTTGGCGCCCGAGACGCTCCGCTCCTTTGACGGATTCCACGCATGCGCATCTCGCCCGTTGGCGCCCGAGACGCTCCGCTCCTTTGACGGATTCCACACATGCGCATCTCGTCCGTTGGCGCCCGAGACCGCTCTGCTGATCGCTCCGCCCCCTGTCATCCTGACTGCTCCCCGGCCGGCGTGATCGTTGGGCGGGAGGTGAAGGGAGCAATGGTCGGGAAAGGCGCCAGGGTGGGCGCTAACGGCAGCGTCGAAACGGGCAGCGGGGTAGGAGCGGGCGGAGGTGCTGCCGGTGCCGGCGCGCGTTGGGAGGCCGTCGTGGTCGTCATCGTGACCCGTGGCAACCCGATCGTCACTAAACCCCGCACGACGCCATCCATGGTCTGATCGGCGGTCGGCTGCGAAAAGACCGTCGGGGTCGGGGTGGCGCGGTCTCCGCTAATGCAAGCCGTTAGCCCCATCGTTACACACAACAGCAGGACTGCAAAGCATCGCGACGGGCGCGAGGGCGCCTCAAAAGTGTGCATCTAGCGAGGTCCGATCCCGGCGGCGATGGCCGTCATCTCTAGGATGGTGGGGCCAGTGCCCGGCACAAATGACGTCAGTGAAGGGACCGACGTGGGCGGCAGACTGGTGGGAACAGGGGTTGCAGGCACAGCGGTCGGGGCCGGGGGAGCTATTGCCGGCGGCTGCGCGGTAGGTGGGGGAGACGGGGGCGGGACTGTAGGAACTTCCAACGTGGGCCGTGTGGGGAGCACCAGCGTGGGCATCATCAAGGCGAGCGTGGAAGGCGGTGGCAGCGTCGAAAATGGGAGCGGTGTGGGCAGAGGCCCATAGGTCGGGATCTCCGCCGAGCCCTGCGTAACAGGTGTTGGCGTGTAGGTTTTCGGGGGCACGCCCACCGTCACGAGAGCGCCGGT
The DNA here is from genome assembly GCA_036505655.1 of Chloroflexota bacterium. Taxonomy (GTDB): domain Bacteria; phylum Chloroflexota; class UBA6077; order UBA6077; family SHYK01; genus DASXTD01. The sequence goes on along the minus strand of DASXTD010000498.1, from coordinate 7,559 downwards.
TGCGCGGGAGAAAAGCGCGGCGGCCGGATTGGCTCCACCTCCCCCACATGCGGGGAGAAGCATGAGCAACACGGCAGACGCGATGAGCGTGCTGTTGCGCCGCCCACCAGAGCCTCCTGGCTTCTGACCTCGCGAGTCCAGATTAATTGCTTTCGAAAGCGGGACCACAGCAACAGGCGTTTTAGGCAGGCGAGGGAGCCGAGGTCGGGGGAAGAGCGGTGGGCGGGTTAGCCGCCGCAGCTGTTAGCGCGACCACGGTCGGCCCAGTGGCTGGAACGAACGCTGTGGGCGCCGCCGTCGCCGGTCCGCCAGCGGTCGGAAGAACGGGAGCCGGAGCGGCTGGGGCGGGAAGAGTCGCTGGTACATCGGTGGTGGCGCCTGTGGCAGGAACGTCAGTGGCCGGAGCGCTCGTGGCTGGGATTGCGGTGGCAGCAGAGGTAGCCGGTGCGGCCGTGGCCAGCACGCTCGTGGCCGGAACACTCGTCGATGGCACCAGGGTGACCGCGCTCGTCGGTCCGGGGGTGGGGGCGGGCGGGATCCGCAGCGACTGGCCGACTTTTAAGTCGTCCGGCGTGGTCAACTGATCGCGGTTCGCATCGTAGATCGTCTGCCATGCCGAGGCGTCGTGATACAGCTTGGCGGCGATGGAGCTCAGGGTATCCCCTTCTTGGACCGTATAGGTGCTAACTCCTACACTGGGGGAAGGCGAGGGCACCGGTGAAACAGTCGCCGCGGTCACTAGGGGTGGTCGAGAAATCGTTGGCTGCACGGGAACCGCGGTCGGAGTGGGAGCGGGCTCGTCCGCCAGGCAAGCCATGGAAAGTAGAGCTGAGCCTGCCAAGCACAAACTCACACGGGCAAGCGACATGTATCTCCTCCGGGGACAGCGCATTATAGAGGCGCGCTGCGTGTGAGAACGTGCCTCACATGCTTTCTTTAGCCTGAGCGAAGCGGACTCAGGTCTCAGCCCTGAGTTGGAGACCTGGGACGGCCGGTAGAAATTAGAAAAAGGAGAGTGCGTGGCTGACATCCGGCCCTTTCGTGGCATCCGCTACAGCCCTTCGCAGGTCGGGCTCGACCTTTCAGCCGTCGTCTGCCCTCCCTTCGACGTCATCACACCTGGCGAACAGCAGGCTCTGTACGAGCGCGACCCGCGCAATATGGTCCGCCTGGAGCTAACTCCCGCCGAAACTGGCGATGACGACACTGCCCGCTACGATCGCGCGGCCACCCAATTGCGGGGCTGGCTCGCGGATGGGACGCTCGTGCGTGAGTCACAGCCCGCTCTCTATCCGTGCTTGACTTCCTTTGCCATAGATGGGCGTTCCTACCAGCGCCGCGGGCTCCTGGCCCTACTCCACCTGGAGCCCTGGGACAGTGGGGTGGTCCGTCCCCATGAGCGGACGCTATCAAAGGCCAAAGCCGATCGGCTCGCCCTCCTCCGCGCCTGCCGCACAAACCTCAGCCCCATCTGGGTCGTGTCGCGGGGACCCGGTAAAGCCCTCGAACATCTGTGGGAACAAATCGGCAAGCAGGATCCGAGCGCCCAGGTTTCCGGCCCAACCAGCCACACGTTCTGGGCTTGCACCGAACCATCGGTCTTGGAGGAGGTGCATTCAGCCTGGAGCAGCCTTCCCGTCTACATCGCAGACGGGCACCATCGGTATGAGACCGCTCTCAATTACCGCAATGAGGCGCTTCCCCAGCGCGGCGACGACGCGGCCAACTTCGTCCTGACCTATTTTGTTGAGAGCAGCGATCCAGGACTGGTCGTTCTGGGGATCCATCGCCTACTGCGGTGGCCGGGCGGGATAGCCGCTTCCGACCTGCGCGCGAAGCTGGAAACCTGGTTTGACATCGAGGAGAGCACCGCCTCGCCTGAACAGCTCCTCGCGGAGCTAAACCGTGAGCCCTCGCGGCCAGCGTTTGCCATCTGGTCGCCTAGCCTCGGCCTTGGCGCTACTTGCTGGCTCAAAGATTCGAGCGTACCCCGGGATCGGGCAGAGGGTCACTCCGACGCCTGGCGGCAGCTAGACGTGGCTGCCTTGCACGTGCTGGCCATCGACTCACTGTTCCCGGCGGGTACGACCGCATTGGGAGAGGCGGGACAGCTCACCTACACAGACAGCCTGAGTGAAGTGCAACGAGCCATCCAGGGCGGCGAGGCTCAGATCGCCATCCTGATCCGCGGCACCCCTGTCGAAGCCGTCATGGCTGTAGCTGACGCCGGGGACCGCATGCCTGAGAAATCTACATTTTTCTATCCCAAGCCCGTCACGGGCGCTGTCTTAGCCAGTTTGGAAGGCCGTGTGAATTCCGTCGCAATGCCAAATTTGTAACGTGGTTGTTATCCGGAGCGTAGGGAGAATGGGTAGCCAAGTGCCCTATCATTGGCTTCAAGTCCACTTCTCCCGCGCCGAAGCGGGTAGGGGACGGTGCCGAAATGATCGCCGAACCAGACATTCGCCCAGACGTCGACGTATCAGCCGATAGCGGCATCGCCAGTGAAGCCCTCCCCTTCTATCTCCGCGAGATCGGCCGGGTCCGACTTCTCACCGCCCAGGACGAGGTCCAACTCGCCCAGGCCATCGAGGCGGGAAAGGAAGCGCGGGAGCAGCTAGCCGCAGACCCGGAGATTTCCTGGCCGGAACGGGATCGGCTTCAGCAGCTTGTCTGGGAAGGTGACTCCGCACGCGACCGCCTCATCGAAGCGAATCTTCGCCTCGTGGTCAGTGTCGCCAAGCGCTACTCCAACCGCGGCGTCGGTCTGGCTGACCTAGTGCAGGAAGGCAATATCGGCCTGCTGCGCGCCGTTGATAAATTCGACTATCACCGCGGGTTCAAGTTCAGCACCTACGCCACCTGGTGGATTCGCCAGGCGGTAACTCGTGCCATCGCTGACCAGGCCCGCACCATCCGCATCCCCGTCCACATGGTGGACACCCTCAACCGCACTATTAAGGTCATGGCCCGCCTGCAGCAGGAATATGCACGAGAGCCGACCTGGCAGGAGGTGGCCGATGAGATCGGCACGTCCGCCGAGCGCGTCCGCGAGATGATGGAGTTGCTCCCGCTCCCGATCTCACTCGAGAACCCGATCGGCGAGGACGGCGATACGACCGTCGGCGACCTGGTCGAGGACGTGCAGGCTCAGAGTCCCTTTGAAGAACGGGCTCGCTCAGAGATGAAAGATGGCGTGGCGGCGGTGCTCGACTCGCTCTCACCGCGCGAGCGCCAGGTGCTCGAGCTCCGTTTCGGGCTCGACATTGGCGAGCAACGCACCCTCGATGAGATCGGCGAGCGCTTGGGCGTAACCCGAGAGCGGGTTCGTCAGATCGAGATGGAAGCACTCCAAAAGCTGCGCCATCCCAGCCGCAGCGCCCAGCTGAGGACGCTCCTGGACTAGCGGTCGGACCAATCCGCCGCTATTGAGCGCCGGGGGTTCGCAGAAGCAGAATCTCTGCGCGCTTAGCAATATCGTCGAGGGCTCCAATCATTCGCCGGAGCCGGGACGGGTCCAGGGAAAGCATCCCGCCAACTTCGCTGAGCGTGTGGACCTTTACAGTCGCCGACGTATCAATCCCACGCTTTCGGAGAAGCGGCTCGATTTGGTCCCGCTCAGGGATCCCTTTTAGAGCGACTTAGAGCGACCCCGCCGCTAGGGAGGGAAGCTTTATACCGATCGGAGTTCCGTCAGCCGCGTAATCCACCCGGCGCCAATCGTCCAGATCTTCGCCGCACGCATACCGGACGCATTTGCAAATAGTTAGAAGCCGAAGTCGTCGTCGCCTGGTCCACCGCCCGCATCCATGTCGCTGCCCTCGCCAATCTGGCTGACCATTTCCTCGTATTCGGGACCGAGATCGACGCCGGCCGCGTCACCCATTCGGCGGGCCCATTGCGCGACGGCTTTGGGATCGTTGTAGTCGATCCCATCGAAGTTCGTGGGATCGCTGACGAAGTCCTGGTAGGACCCGGCCGAGTGCACGATTCCGACCCGCGACACCAGCCGCGTCAGCTGATCGGACTGGCAGTGCGGACACTTTGGTGACTCAGCCGCGCTGAACGAGCGAAAGAAGATCTGGGCTCGCCGACTGCAGGCCTGGCAGCGGTACTCGTAGATAGGCACGATTAGGGCATCAGGCGGGTCGGCCGGATACGACGGGGCTTTGCTCCGCGGTGGCGGTCAAATGAGGGAATGCAGCGTGCCAGTCGCCCCCTTCGATGATCTTCGCGAACGTGTCCACGTGGGGGAATTGATTGCCGGCCGGATCTGTGACGAGATTCGGCGGCTCTTTCCCATTCTGAAACGCCCGAACAGTGTCGATCAGATAGCGGCGCACCGCGATCACCGCCTTGTCGCTCGAGCCCAGATGCTCCCGGCTGCGGTCGAAGATGGGGCCCATGCTCTCCGTGGCGCACGAGTCGTGGATCACGAAGTTGGGGCCCATGCCGCACGTATTGGCGGTCTTCTGCTCCTCGCGATCCTGCAAATAGTGGTTGTTGATGTTCCGCACCTTGCGATAGTCGTCGGTGTAGAAGCGCTCCTGCTCGCGATCGGAATACCCGTTCTGACCATTTATGCGGCCGCGGAAATTGAAGTTGTAGCGCCAGGAATGCTCGTCATCGCCGGCCGGTGCGTAGAAGTGGATGGAGCCGGTCTCGCCGGCCGGAATCCAGCAATCAACTGGTAGTACGATGCTCGACACGCGAACATAGGTCTTGTCTCCGGGCAGATCGCGCATCGCAATGAGCCGCATCCCGAAGGAGGCTTCCTCGGTCTCGTAGTCGGTGACCGGCTGCATGCGGGGGCTGTCGGCCGGGATGTCGAAGAATCTGTGCAAGAACGTCAGATGGCTGGAATCGCACTCGCCTTCAATGCCCTGGAGATAGTTGCAATCCTGGAGACTTTTGGTGACGGAAACGCTGTCGGGTGCGAGGCTCGCCCACGAATAATTGGGGAACAGTGGCTGCTTGTCCCTGGGGCCCATGTAGGCGAACACTAGACCGGCGGCTTCGTGCGTGGCATAAGCGGGGTGTCGCAGCTTGTCCTTGAAGTTGCTGTCGGCCGGCTCGGCAGGCGTATCGAGCACGTGGCCTTCGATGTCGTATTTCCAGCCATGATAGATGCAGCGAAGCCCGCATTCTTCGTTGCGGCCGTAAAACAGGGACGTGCCGCGATGGGAGCAGTGCTCGTCGATGAGGCCGATGCGTCCGTTGGAGTCGCGGAAGGCCACCAACTCTTCTCCAAGCAAGCGCACCTGAATGGGCGGGCAGTCCGGCGCGGGGAGCTCCTCCGACAGGAACGCCGGCATCCAGTAGCGTCGCAACATCCCGCCCATCGGCGTGCCTGGTCCGGTCCGGGTCAGCAGCTCGTTGTCTTCCTTCGAAAGCATTCCGGCCTCCCTATTCGATGAGAGCGAGTCCCCGGGATCAGATGTACCGTGGCGGCTCGATGCTATTGTATGCAGGCTCGCGCGTCAGCCGTGGTCCATCGGGACTCGGACGTGAATACGATCACGGAGGAACTATGAGAGCGGAGCGGCCCCGGGACCCAACAGCCGAGGGGAGGACCAGCAAACGGCCGTCCAGAAATCCGAAAGTAGTTCCGAGCCTGCTGATCGCCATGGTAGTGAGCTTGGGGGCCTGCACCCAGGTCTCGGCGGCAGGGCCCGGTGGAGGGGCTTTTCCGACGAGCACACCGAGCCGGACCCTGCGGGTGGCGGTCCGCACCGAGCCACCCAGCCTCTCCCGCAAGGCATTGCGGCCCGGCGCCACTACTCTCAGCACTACCTTGCGTGTCTTCAACGCTGAGCTATCGCTTTATGACGATGGCGGTGCTGCCCGCCCGATGCTCGCACAGGCACTTCCAGAGCTCAACACGAGCACCTGGCAGGTCCAAACCGACGGCCAGATGGAAACTACCTATCGGCTCAAGCCAGGCCTAACGTGGCACGACGGGACGGCTCTGTCCGCGGAAGACTTTGTGTTCGCTTGGCGGGTGTACCGAACTCCCGATTTCGGCCTGGCGTCCGCCACTCCCTGGAATGCGATGACCGACGCGAAAGCGCCCGACCCATCCACCCTGGTGGCCCAATGGTCGCGGCCATTCCCCGACGCTGGGGGGCTCGACATGCCTCCCATGCCACGGCACCTCCTGGAGGCAGGCCTTCAGGGCAACGATGCCAACGCGTTCGCCGCCCTGCCTTACTGGACCCGAGAGTACGTCGGGCTGGGCCCATACCATCTGACGCAGTGGGAGCCGGGCTCAGTGCTCGAAGCCGAAGCTTTTCCTGGGTTCGTTTTCGGTCGGCCGAGGATTGATCGAGTTCAGGTTCGGTTCATGGGCGACGCGAATGCTGCGCTGGCCAGCTTCCTGGCAGGCGATATCGACGTGCTGGCCGACGTGGTCGTGTCCTCCCAGCAGCTCCCCGCGCTCAAGAGCGAGCTCGTCACTCGTGGTGCAGGTAGTTATGTCTTTCAGCCCGGTATCTATCGCCAGGCCGCGTTCCAGCTTCGGCCCGAGCTGGCGGCTCCCAAAACGCTAGTGGACGTCCGCCTCCGCAAGGCGCTCGCCTACACGCTCGACAAACCAGGCTTAAATGACGCGATCTACGGGGGCGACGGCATCATGGCAGACAGCCCACTTCCCGCCAGCCACAAGTACTTCACGCAGGCGGACCAGGCGACCACCAAGTACGCGTACGATCCGCGGAAAGGCGACCAATTCCTGGTCGAGGCAGGATTCATCAAGGGGTCGGACGGAGTCTACGCCTCGGCGGCGGGGCCTTTCAGCGCCGAAATCAAGACCAACACGTCTGCCCAGTTCGAGACCGAGATGCACGTGCTGGCGGACGGCTGGCGCAGGGTCGGCTTGCCCTTTACTGAGGCGATCACGCCCACTGCACTGGTTTCTGACGGCGAAACACGCGCCACCTTTTCAGGCGTCTACTCGTTCGGCAGTCCGGCTGCGGATGCCGCGTTGCGCAATTTCACTAGTACGTCTATCCCGTCGGCAGACAACCGCTGGATTGGTTCGAATCGCGGCGGTTGGGCGAACGCGGACTACGACCGCCTCGCTCGGGCCTACGATACGACCCTCGACCAGAGTCAGCGGGCCCAGGGAGCCGCTCAGCTGATGAAAATACTTACAGACGAAGTGCCATCGGTCGCGCTCGACTTTGATCCCGACGTTATCGCTTTCGTATCCAAGCTCACCGGGCCCAAGCCGGGCGCCTATCTCACCGAGATCGCCTGGAATATTCACGAGTGGGCGCTGAGCTAAGCGGGTGGCTCTAGCCCAACGAGGCGGGCAGGGTTGTCGAAGAAGATCGCCTGCTTGTCCGCGGCACTGATTGGGAGGTCCTCCACGAGCTGGCGAGCCCGCGGCAGCAACGGCGCCAGGGGCGGAGCGTCGCTTCCGAACACCATGTGGTCGATGCCGACTGTCTGGATGGCGCACATCACGGCTGGCCAGTGGTAGGCCGCGGTGTCCATGTACATCATCTTGAGGTATTCACCGGGCAGCTTGGATATGAGCAGCGGCTCGTAGGGGCCGA
>DASXTD010000497.1:0-3074 GCA_036505655.1 Chloroflexota bacterium | reverse complement strand
CGAAGTCCGGGCGGTTTGCCTCGCCTCGGTTGCGCCTCCGGTGACTCAAAGTGTGGTGGAGGGAGTGGCCCTCTCTACTGGATGTACGGGTGTGGCGATCGATGCCCGAACCCCGCTTCCGGTGACGCTCGATGTCGACGAGCCGCTTACTGTGGGAGCGGACCGAATCGTGAACGTCCTGGCCGCGGTCGAGCTGTTTCAATCCGATTGCATTGTGGTCGACTTCGGCACGGCCACTACCTTCGATTGTGTCACCGCGGACGCCCGCTTCCTCGGCGGCGCCATCATGCCTGGGCTCCGGACCTCAGCCGACCAACTCACCCGCCGAACCGCCAAGCTGCCTGCCACCGAGCTCCGCGTCCCAACCAGGGTCATAGGGCGGCGCACGGAGGAGTGCATCCAAGCCGGGGTGCTTTTCGGTGCGGCCGACGCAGTCGACGGCATGGTCCGCCGGATCATGGCTGAATGGCCCGGGAAGAAACGGCTGCGGGTGGTTGCAACTGGCGGCTTGGCTCCCATCGTCGCTCCGCTGACCACCACCATCGAGCTCACCGATCCCGATCTTACCCTCCGCGGGTTGCGCATAGCTGCCGGACACCTCGGCCTCGAGTGGTAAGCCGGCGGGCAGGCTATCGGCTGCTCGGCTCCCGATTTGACTACCTGCTGCACACCCGTCCGGTCGAGTGGCCCATTATGGCGGCACACACTGCGCTTGGCTACTTACTCGCGGTCGGGCTCCGGAGCGCGGCGCGGGGAGAGCAGTTGATGCCAGCGGGGGTGGGGATTCTGCTCTGGGTGGTTTGCCTCAATGGTGGCACCCTCGCGCTGAACAGCGCTTACGATCGCGACGAGGGGGATATCGCCTATCTTCGCCGACCTCCGCAGCCGCCGGCTCACCTCGCGGCATTCGGTCTCGGTCTCATGCTTCTGGGCCTGCTGGGAACGCTGCTCCTCCCCCCTGGGTACCGCATCGCCTACATGGTCTGCGTAGTGCTGTCCGTGCTCTATTCGGTACCTCCATTTCGCCTCAAGACGGTGCCTGGAGCAGACTGGGTCATCAACATGGTGGGCTTCGGAACCCTGACACCCTATGCCGGTTGGGCGACTACCGGTCTGCCGGTGGGCCCGGTGGGGACGTTGGTGCTGCTGGGGTTCTGTCCTCTTTTCGCCGCCCTGTACCCTCTGACCCAGATCTACCAGTTCGAGGAGGACGCCCGCCGCGGGGACCGCACACTCGCTCGCGCGCTGGGTATTCGGCGCAGCCTGCTCGTGGCACTGGCTGCCACCTGCGCCGGCTTCGCTCTATTCGGCGCAGCGGCACTCCGGTCCCGATGGACTGGGCCAGATGCCTGGCGGTGGCTGCCACTGGCGATCGCCGCCGTGGGTTGGGGACTCGTCCTCCTCCCTTGGCTGAGGCGGCACCGCCGAATGACGGTTCCTGAGCATCAACACGGCATGTATCGTGCACTCTTGGCCTGGGCGCTCACCGATTTCGCCGTGGTGCTCTCCTGGGGCCTGTGAGGGAGCCCTTGGCCCCCCAACCGAGGCCTCGGTATACTTGACACTACTCACCGCATTCCCGGAGATGGCATGACCTCGACGGCGCAGTTGAAGGGCGAGTACGATGCCACCGCTGTTCCCCTGATCGTGCTGGGCTCCGTCAAGCTCGGCCTCATCGAAACCATCCTGGTGCTGTTGTTCTCGGTAGCGTCCCGTTTTCTCGATGGAATCGTCGAGACCATCGTGGGCGGAATCATCGTGCTCCTCGGCCTGGCCGCGGTCACCATCCTCCCGGGGCTCTGGACTCGCGCGCGCACGATCGAAGGGATTGCCGGGGCGGCGGGAATCGGACTGGGTGCTGCGGCGGTGTTCCTCCTGCTCGATGTCATGGTTCTCCAGAACATCGGCACCTATAGCCACCGCTGGTACGATATCGGAGGCGGCAGTAACTGGTGGTACCATCCGGTGTGGTGGATGGTGGGCAGTTTCTTGCCCTGGATGGGCGCCTGGATTCTTGCCAACCAGACCGCGAGAGACGGCCGGCCCGCGCCAGGAATAGCCCTGGTGTGGGCTCTGGTGCTGACCGTGATCGTCGCGATCGTAGCCATCCTGCTTGGGTTCCCTGGCGCGCATTGGACCCTGGGCACCTTTGCGGTCGCGTTTCTCCCAGGGCTGGTCTTGGCCACCATCGTCTCAGCGATGGGGAAGCGCCGCTCCTGAGACGATGCGCTGGGTCCGCCTCCTCTTTCGCATCTTCGGATGGCTGCTCACGCCCTTTCTGGCGTGGGCAGCTTCATTTTTCGGCGCGGTCGGGGGCGCCTTGCTCGCCATGAAGCTGGACGATCCCGTTCGGGGACTGGCCATCACCGCCGTCTGCGGTGGGCTCGCCGGATTCGCCGCCCTCATCGGATGGTTGCACTATCTGCGACGGTCGCCCGAGGTTCGGGAGGTACTCGCGGTAACGGAAGACGGCACCCCGGACACGACTGAGTTCGCGACTGTGCCGGAAGTACCCGCGGAAATTTCCGAGCCCCAGGCTTCCCAGCCGAGCTGATGCTGTTTCGCCGCCTCTATTCGAAGAAGCTCATGCTCTGGGGGATCGGTCTGGCAGCAACCGTTGCCTGCGAGTCCCGACCCAAAGAGCAACCCGAGACGGCCTCAGAGATACTTCACGCCGCGCCTTCGGCCGATTCCCTGGTGGCTTCGAATGCCGCTGGAGTGGAGGTCTGGTTCACGCTATCACGCGTGGCGACAGGCAGCGACGGCAAGCAGTGCGTGGAACGCGGGCTGGAGATCCGCCGAGGCGGGCAGCGGATTCAGGTGCCGCTACTGTACACCAGAGACCCCCCAATCCTACTCAACGATACGACGATGCGTGCTCTGCTGTGGAATCAATGCCGACCAGGCGATGCGTACCTTGTCGATCTCCGGAGTGGGCGACCGGTGCGGGAACGTCCCGGGAGCAAGTCATGAGACGGAGCCGTTCTCTCTCCAGAAAAATGCTCTGGGCGGCGGGAGTCGCGGCCGGAGCCTGGGGTCTCACTCCCGCAGCAGCCAGAGCTCAGACGGTTGAA
>DASXTD010000496.1:0-5997 GCA_036505655.1 Chloroflexota bacterium | reverse complement strand
GGCTGCGCTGGCCGTCTCGCCTCCCTACTACTACAGCGACCACACTCCCTACGAGGTTGCCGCCCACTTTGCAGGTGTGGCGGAGTCCGTCGAGGTGCCAATCTACATTTACGAGGCTCCTCGCTACTCGGGCCTGACTGTGACGCCTGGCACTGCCGCTCGGATCGGCAACTCCATCCCCGGAATCGCGGGGATCATTGCCGAAGAGGGCAGCCTGGATCGGGTCCTGCAGTACCTCCGTGCCCTGCCGGACTCGTGGGCTCTGATATCGGGGTCCATTGAGTGCTTGCTCCCAGTTGTCCCCTACGGATTGGCCGGCATCTGCAGCGTGTGGGCCAGCCCGTTTCCGGACCTGTGTGTCGAGCTGTGGAACCTCGTGGAACAATCGCAGTATGAAGAGGCGTTCCAGCGCCAGCTCCAAATAAACGAGATTGTCGCCGTCATCGAGCGGTACTCAGCGATCCATGGGCGCGGAATCCTGGGCGAAGTGTTCCGCATGCGCGGCATCCACATCACGAAATATCCGCGCTGGCCCACCCAGGAGCTCGATGAAAAGGTGATTGGCCAGCTTCGGGAAGAGCTCGAGCGCCTGGGGGCCTTCGCTCATTCCGCCGCGCTCTTTCAGGAGCCGCTACCCACCGAGCGGCCTCAGCCCGTGCTGGAAGGCGAAATCGTCGAGATGACCGAAGCCATCGGGGAGGAAGTCGACCAAACGGCGTAAGAGCTCAGCGGTATCGGGTAATAAGCTGCGAGATGGGGCCGCCGGGGTAGCAAGGTTTCCGCTTAGTACGGGATCCGATCAATCTGCTTCTCACGGCCTGGGTATGCCTCCGCGCGCCTCATTCGCATTCGCTTTCTATCTCCGCCGCGGCATTCGCGCGGACGCGTAAAGCCCCACCAAGACAATGCCCTGCTTTAGGGCTAATCTGAACTCTTCATCGTCCGGCCAGTTACACAGAGGACGGCGGGCCGTCACACCATGGTCATTGTGGGGGAGCCCGAACAGGGCGTGGCCTTCCTCGTGCGCGATGATCCGAGCGGTCCAGTCTGGCCAAGCGATAAAAGCAACGTCGATATCGATTTCTATGGGCTGGCCGAAGCGAGTGCAGCCGATCGCGATCTCCCCGTCGCAGTACAGCGGACTGGGCGCCACCACGAAAACGATCTGGGGTTGATCGCAGTCGAGTGCGAGTAGCACCGGCCAGCCCCGCCCATCAACGTTCATCGTCTCTACCACGGCAGCGACCGCCGGCGGCGCGCAGTACGCCACGACCGGAAACATCAGTCGGACTTAAGTGCGATGGTGGCGCGGCGCATTCCTGGGAGGCCACACCGGGCGCCATGGCCGCCCGGCGATCTCATCGACCCACCGCCGCCAGTCGCGCTAGCCTCGCGATCAAGTGGGCAGCGCATCGAGGACCTCGCGCACTTTTTGGCGGAGCCCGCTGGGGCGGAAGGGCTTCTGGAGGTAGGCCGCATCACTCGCAATGCCCCCCTGGAGCTTGAGGGCATCGCCCGGGTAGCCAGACATGAACATGACCTTGATGTCGGGCCGCGACTCCACGACCCTGGCGGCCAGATCGGGGCCACTCATTCCGGGCATGACCACGTCGGTCAAAAGCAGATGAATGTGGCCCTCGTGGGTTTTGAGGAGAGCCAGCGCCTGGTCGGGCTGCTCAGTGACCAGGACGGTATAGCCGGCTCCCTCCAGGACAGCCTGAGCCAGCGACCGTACGCCCACCTCGTCCTCGACCAGCAGCACGGTTTCGCCGCGCTCGAGCGCCTCGACCACCGGGGTCGAGGGCTCTTTCGCCGAAGCCGTCCCCTCGATGCGGGGTAGGTAGATGTTGAACGTGGTGCCGCGCCCCACCTCGCTGTAGACCGCGATGTGTCCTGCGCTTTGCTTGACGATCCCGTAGACGGTGGCCAGACCCATGCCCGTGCCTTCGCCCTGGGGTTTAGTGGTGAAAAACGGCTCGAAGATTTTCGCCAGGTGCTCGGCAGCAATGCCACTCCCGGTGTCCGTGACGGCGATCCGCACGTACGGCCCAGGGGCCACGCCGTATTCCGCGGCGCGCTCCTCGTCTACCTCCAGCGCGTGCGTCTCGATGCTGATATGACCTCCGCCGGGCATCGCGTCGCGGGCATTCACGGCCAGGTTAAGAATGACCTGTTCGATCTGGCCCGGGTCGGCGTGCACCAGGGGAGCTTCCGAGGCCAGGACGGTGTCCAGCCGCACGTTGGCACCGATCACCCGGCTCAACAGGCGCCCCATGTCGGCGACGGCGACGTTGACGTCGATCGTCTCCGGGCGAAGCACCTGGCGGCGGCTGAACGCCAGCAATTGTCCGGTGAGAATGGCGGCGCGTTCGCCAGCTCTCACGACCTCCTCCAGGTACGTGCGAACGGCCGGACTTAGCGCCCCGTCGTTGAGCCCCATCTGGCCGAAGCCAATGATCGCGGTTAGCAGATTGTTGAAGTCGTGGGCGATTCCTCCGGCCAGGTTGCCAACCGCCTCCATCTTCTGGGCCTGGCGCAGAAGCTCCTCGCTGTGGTGGAGTGCCTCTTCGGCCCGGTTCTGCTCGGAGATGTCAGCCACCGTCCCTACGAAGGCGGCGGGAGCGCCATTCGGCGCGCGGCGCAATGAAATGGAGACGCTGACCCAGCACTCGGACCCATCTGGCCGAACCAAGAGAAGGTCCCTGGAGGAGGGATGCCCTTCAGTGGCCTGGAAGCCCAGCTCCCCCAGGGCCGGCACGTCCTCGGCACGAAACGCCCGCTGCCACCCGTAACCGAGGGTCTCGGCCAGGCTCCAACCCGAGAGCTGTTCCCAGCAGGGATTCACGTACTGGTACCGGTTCTCCAGATCGGCTTCGAAGATTCCGATAGGCGCCGATTCGGCCAGGTGCCGATACCGTTCCTCGCTTTCCTCTAGCCTGGCCCGGTCCTGCGCTTGCAGGATCACGCGGGTCATCTGGTGGCCGATAGCACTTGCGAACGCCGCCCAGTCCTCACCTAATTCGTCCCGAGAAGACACCAGCACCATCGCGCCGCGCAGCTGATCGGCATCGTGCAGTGGGGTAACGAGCACGGACTGGGCCCCTAATCGATGGAGGAGTTCGGCGTTCTCTCTGCCCTCGGATGAGGTAGAAGAGATCAGGAGCGATTTGCCCTCCGGCTCGACGCGGCCGAGCAGGACGGTGCAGGTGGCCGCGTCCACGCCGCCCCCTTGTTTAGCGGCACGAGTCATCCCTAGCTCAGCGGCCTGCTCCAACTCCCCGGCACTGTTCAGCAGGAAGATGGCACCCGACGACAAGCCTGAGCCGTCCAGGCACCGCTGGAGCAGTTCCACGAGCAAGTCTAGGAGTGACTGGCCGCTCTCGGACTGGCCGGGGAGTTCCCCCAGGATGGCCAGTTCCGTCTCCAACCAGGAGAGCCGCCGCGCGTGCATCCGGTTGCGTTCGGCCTGCTGTTCCAACTGGTGGACTACGCGCTCAAAGTAGCCCGCGGTCGATAGAGGATCCCCGGTCGGCACCGTCAACGGGGCCGGTTGGCTGAGCGCCGCCGTCAGCGCATCCAGCACTTCCTTGAGATCGCCCGTTCGCAGGACGAGGTCGAACGCTCCGACCTGGCGGGCAAGGTCTCGATCCGGGGCGTCCGTATAGACACACGAGGTGAGCACGACGGGAATATGGCTGAGAGCCGCGTCCTGCTTGAGCAACAGGCACAGGCGAAATCCGTCAATCCCTGGCATGAGCACATCGGACACGACGGCATCGGGCAACCACTCATGTAATTTGGCCAGGGCCTCCTCGCCGTCGCTCGCTGTCTTCACCCGGAACCCCTGATGCTCCAGCCGCAAACGCGCGAGCTTGAGCTGGACCGGATCGTCATCCACCATGAGAATATGGCGCTGTTGACCGACGTCTACTGACCCGGCCGATGCGATGGGCAGGTACGCCTGGACGGTTTCAACCAGGCGCGAGGGCTCTACGGGTTTGAACAGGAAGTCGGTGAACCCCACCCCCAGCTTTTTCCCGAGCTCCAGCTCCGACTGGAAGCCCGACACGGCCAGGATCGGGATTTCCGCGCCGGCGGGCTCCCCCCGGAGTTTGCGCACCAGCTCGAGCCCACCGATATCTGGGAGGATCAAGTCCTGGAGGATCAGATCGGGTTTTTGGTCCACGAGCACCTTCAGCGCAGTTCGGCCGTCCTCGGCTTCCAGTACCTCGTACCCCGCGCGGGAGAGGGTTATCCGTACCAGCTTGCGGGTGATGGCGTTGTCGTCCACAACCAGGACTATTGGCGCGTGCATGGCTCTCAGCGCTCCGCTCGGGCGTCCGCCAGCCGCAGATGGGAGGGGTCCGTTGGCCCGCTCGCGGTGGCCAGCTGGGGCCGTGGCACACACGCTTCCAGCTCAGCGAGCAGAGCGGTGGTTCCCCCTTCGGACTTGGACACCACCGCCTGGGTGGAGTTTTCCAGGTGCCGCCGATCCTGCGGGGTGAGGTCCTTCGCCGTAAGCACCACGACCGGAATCCGCCGGCCCTCGGGGAGGCGGCGCAGCCTGTGCAGGAACTCGAACCCGTCCATCTCCGGCATGAGAAGGTCCAGCACCACCGCTGCGATATCCTTGCGCTTCACAAGCTCGAGACCACGCCTCCCATCTGCTACGCAAATGGGCTGATACCCGGCCCCCCGCAGAGCGGCCTCGAGCAAATTGCGAACCGTCGCGTCATCGTCCACCACCAGGATTCCAGAGCGATCGCTCGGCTCCACGCCGGCCCGAAAAAGGGCGGCGAGCAGGTCCGGGGCCCGCACCGGTTTGAGCAAGTAGTCCTGGATCGCGAAGCCAATGCCGACATCAGCCTGCGCGAGCACCGAGACAATCACCACCGGGGTGTCGGCATTCGGAGTCCCGGATCGAATTTCCTCCAGTACCCGGGCGCCGGGTAGATCCGGGAGCATGAGATCCAGGGTGATGGCATCGAATACCCTTTCGCGGCAAAGCCTCAGGGCCTCGGCGCCGGACCCGGCCAAGCTGATGTGGTACCCAGCGCCACCCAGAACTCGGCTTAGCCACTCGCAGTCCGTGGCGTTGTCGTCGATCACCAGCACCGAAGGGCCGTGGCCGTCGTACGTTGGAATCGGCGGGCGGGGATCGCCAACATCCTCCATCGCACGCATCACGAGGGGGAGCACTGCGTAGAACGTACTGCCCCTGCCCGGCGTGCTTTCAACTCCCACCGAACCGCCCTGCGCCTCAACGAGGCGCTTGGTAAGAGCAAGCCCGAGGCCCGTCCCCTGGTACTGCTTGGAGACGCTGGAGTCCAGCTGCTGGAACTCGACGAATAGCCGATGCACCTCATCGGCGGGGATGCCGATACCCGTATCCTGGACAGCCAGCCGATAGCTATCCGCCCCCTCCGGAGTGACCCGGACGGTGATCTGCCCCTCGTTGGGCGTGAACTTGATGGCGTTGGAAAGGTAGTTGAAGAGAATCTGCTTCAGTCGGGCAGGGTCGGCGACGATCGCATCCACCTGGGGGTCGACCTCGACTTCGATCCGAATCAGCTTCTCCGCAGCCAGCGTGCGGAGGACATCGCGCACCTCGGTGACCACTCGGCTCATCTCGACCGGCTCGGGGTAGAAGTCCATCTTCCCCGACTCGACTTTGGAGAGATCGAGGACGTCGTTGATCAGCTGGAGCAGGTGCCGGCCGCTAGTCAGAATATCGCCCAGGTATTCCTTGTGATCCGCGGAAATGGGGCCGACCTTCTCATCGTGCATCAGCTCGGCGAAACCGATGATCCCGTTGAGGGGCGTGCGGAGCTCATGCGACATGTTGGCCAGGAACTCGCCCTTCAGGCGGCTTGCCTCCTGGAGGCGTCGATACTGCTCCTCCAGCTCCTCGTTCCTACGGAGGAGCTGTGCGTCTTTAGCCTCCAGCGTCTCAGCCATCCGGTTGAATTCTCTGGCCAGGGAGCGCAGGTCTTGGGC
>DASXTD010000495.1:0-4025 GCA_036505655.1 Chloroflexota bacterium | reverse complement strand
AGAACCGTATCGACGGTGATCCCGAGCTTGCGCCAGTCGTCGGCGGAAGCGAACAGCGATTTCTCCTGCTGGTCATCGCCGGCGCTGGTCCGAATCTCAAGCGCCAGCGGCTGATTGGCTGAATCGCGTAGGAGGCCGTCTGCGCTCCGCTGGTATCCCAACGTGCCCATCATTTCCGTGGCTCGGCGGGCATCGAACGGGTATTTGGGCGCTCGGGCGATGAACTGCTCGTAGTCGCGCTGGCCTGGATACAGCAGCGTGTCGGTGACCGAGGTCAGACCGAACATGAAGTTATCGACCATCTGCTGGCGGTCCAGCGCATGGACCAGCGCGCGTCGGAAATCGAGATTCGCGATCATGGCCGGGTTGGGGTTGATGAACTCCGGGTAGATCACGATCCATTGGCTAAAGGCGAGATCGACGTGGCCGCCGCGCCATTGGTCGCGCACCTGCAATGCCTGGTCGAGCGACAGGGTGCGGCCGAGCGTCATCTCGACTGCATCGGACAGGATGTTGGCCAGCAGCGTGCTGGGATCCTGGAGGAACTTGACCTCCATCTCGTCGATGTGGGGGCGGCCGAGCGCGTACTGATCGTTGGCGACCAGCAGCACGCCAGAACCAGGCGTCCATTGCTGGAGCTTGAATGGGCCGGTATTCACCAGGCCTGAGGTCCAATAGGACAGGTCCGTGAAAGCGGTCTTGTCCTGCCGGTATGTCGGCTCGAGGAGATGTTTAGGAAGGAATGGCCCGCTGAAGAGGGTATCGGCACCGATGAACGGACTTTTCCAGGTCGCTTGCACCGTGTCGGTGGCCAGAGCCTGAATGTCCTGGACGAACTGGTAGGCCAGCGACGGAGACAACGGTAGCTCGCGGTCCCGCCGGATCTCAGCCGTAAACAGGAGGTCCGCCGCGGTGACGGGTGTGCCGTCGTGCCAGTAGGCGTTCGAGCGGATCTTCCAGGTGGTCTCCATGCGGCCGTCGGGTGCGACTTTCCAGAGGCCGTTCTCGATGGTCGGGACCTGCTCGGCCAGGCCGGTATCCAGGCCGCCGGCGCCATCGGCGGTTCCCAACCCGGTCGTGAGCAGCGCTTCGAGCTCCGCGGCCCCGGCCAGCTCGATAGCGGGCGGACTCATCCAGCGCACGAATCGCGGTGGTGCACTCGCGATAGCCGTGGTCAGGTGCTTGGGTGCGCTCGACCCCGTGGCATCGCCTGCACTCTCAGTCGACGGTCGAGCGGGACCCGCGCAGGCCGCTACAACGAAGACCAGCGCGGCAGCCAGCCAGTTCCCACTCAGCATCGGCGTCCTGACGCTCCTCACCCCGGACCATTCGGCCGACGATAGCACGCGACCGGTCAGGCTGCAATTGACCCGATGAGGAGAGACGGACTATGCTGGCGGGCACTCGGGACGAACGAGTGAAGCGGTGCGCCGAAAGGTCTCGGGTGTCAACATTCGAGTTCGGGCGAAGCACCGGCTGTTCACAAGGAGAGTTGCCATGCCGCTCGCCGATCTGAGGACGTTTTTGCAGACGCTTGACAAGTACGGAGAGCTGAAGACGCTGCGCGGGGTCGATCCCCAGAACGAGATCGGTGCCATCACCGAGGTCTCGATCCAGAAGGACGGGCCGGCGCTGCTGTTTGAGGCGATTCCGGGCTATGCGCCCAACAATCGGGTCGTCGCAAATGTTTGCTCGACGCCACGCCGGGGCTTGCTGGCGTTCGGGATGGACCCGGACATGCCAGAAGAGGAAGCCACCCGGCGGTATCGTGAGCTGACCGACAAGTACAAGCCGGTCGCTCCGAAGGTGGTCGAGTCGGCCGCGTTCATGGAGAACGTGGAGACCGGCGACGACATCGATCTGCTCCAGATTCCGGTCCCCTTGTGGCACGAGTTAGACGGCGGACCTTATATCGGCACAGGGGTGGCGGTGATCCACCAGGACCCGGACACCCGGGCCGTCAACGTGGGCTGCTATCGGGTGCAACTGCACGACCGTAACACCACCGGGCTGTTCACCGAGCCGGAGAGCGACGGCCGCCAGATCATGGAGAAGTACTGGGCGCAGGGCAAGCCGGCGCCGGTCGCGATCTCCTTCGGGCCGGAGCCGCTGCTGTTCCTGAGCGCTTGCTCAGGGAACGGGTCGCCGAAGGGCCCGTACGAGTACGAGTTCACTGGATACATCTCCGGCGAGCCCGTGCCGGTGATGCGAGGACCCGTCACTGGCTTACCGATCTCGGCCGGCTCGGAGATCGTGATCGAGGGCGAGGTGCCACCGCCGGACCAGGAGACGCGTATCGAGGGCCCGTTCGGCGAGTGGACGGGCTACTACGAAGCATCGCAGACCATGGAGCCGGTCGTCCACGTCAAGGCGCTCTATTACCGGAACGATCCCATTCTGTTTGGCGCTCCGCCTTTGCAGAATAAGCGCAGCTATTCGCTGGCGCTGAATGTGCGCAGCGGGGGCATGGTGAGTCGCTTCGCACAGATGGAGCTGCCTGTTCGCCGTACGGCCTCGATTGTGCCGCTGGGCTGCACGGTCATCACGGTCGAGCAGCAGCACCCTGACGACGTAAAGCGGATCATGGACGTGCTGGAGAAGGGCTACAACCCCAGCCGTTTGACCATCCTGGTGGACGATGACGTCGATCCGACGGATCCCTGGGACGTGCTGTGGGCGGTGGGCACGCGGTTCGATCCCGAGGATTCGCGCATGAGCACGGTCCAGAGCCGCTGGCTGCTCGACCCACTGCGGCCCATGGAGCATCGATCTAGCCGCCAACCGCAGCCCTATAAGCGCATGATCATCAACGGCTGCCGGCCGTTCGACCGCATCGCCGAGTTCCCTCCCGTGAACCGCTTCAGCGAAGACCGCCGCCAGGCCGTCTGGAACAAGTGGGCGATGGCCGACTGGCTGACCAGGTAGCACCTGGAGGCAGAGTGCAAGTTGCATCGCAAAGGGCGTTTCGGGCTGTGCCGTCCGCCGGGACCTAATTCCGGGAGCGGCGATAGCCGGCGGCCTGGGCCTGCGCTTCCGTGTCGAAGCAGGCCACGCTGTTACGCGTGCGGGCGTACGTGGCGCTGGCGGGCAGATGGTAGATCTTGGAGCGAGTGCTCGCTTTGATCTGACCCACCCCACAAGGTGCGGCCGCGTCGGGGTTAAGATTCGCCGAGCCCGTGCGGTCGGGGGTGGCTCCAGGCGTTGGGGTTGAGGCAGCAGCAGGAGCTCCAGTCGTAGCCGTTGGCTGAGCCGTGGCTGGGGCTGAAGGCATCGCGAGCGGAGCAATGGGAGTTGGGGCCGGGGCCTGTGGGCGCGCTGGCTCGGCGTTGTCGGACTGTGGCCTAGGCGCGAATCGCAGCTGACCTCTAATGGGTGGACCGGCTTGCACGGCCCAATCGTCAAGCCAGATCAACGCCACCTGCAGACCATCATCGGCGAGCCCGATCACCGGCATCTCCAGACGGGCGCCAACCAGGACTTGAGGATCTGCGCAGCAATTGCCGGTGCCCACGTCGATTAGTCCAGAGAGGTCTAGTTCGGAGATCACCACCCGCTCTTTCCCGGCCAGTTCGGCAACGAGTGTGCGCTCATCGAGGACGCGGACTACGCGCGACTCCTCTCTAACGTCCTGACTAAACACCGCTGGTGGAGCCGATGTGAGCAGGAATGCGGCGATCAATACGGCTCGCGCAATGGCAAGCGGCGGCTGCTGATTGATTCTTGTCGTGATTAAGGCTCCACGCGATGATGGGCGCGAGTGTACTGCATCATGCCCAGGGGCGTCGCTGGAGACGTTATTTGAGGTGGTAGAAGACGCCGAGGATGGCGCCATAAAGCACGTGGGCTATGACGACTGATAGCGGGGTCCGTCGACCATAGTTCAGCGCCAAGAATCCGGGGGGTTCGAGTTGTCGCGTTGGGGTCGGTCCGCGCTGCTCGCTGGCCATGCGGGGATGCAGCCCGGGTAACAGCCACATGATTACAGTGAGCACGAAGGCCGCATGGATCAGGCCCATGCCGACGCC
>DASXTD010000494.1:0-5232 GCA_036505655.1 Chloroflexota bacterium | reverse complement strand
TCGTGGTTGAACGCGGCCGGTTTGTCTGAGTGCACGAAATGGGTGGCCCCTGGGATCTGCACCCAGCGTATTCTGGGGTTGGCTTTGACCATCTCCTCGGCGGTCACTGGCGACAGGATGTCGGACAGCTCTCCCCTCAAGACAAGCGTGGGGCACTGGAGGTCCTTGACGCACGGCCAGAGATCTACGGGGCCTATGCCAGACGTGCGGGCACGCCTGATTCCTTCAAGATCCAGCTTCCAGCCGATTGAACCATCCCGCTCCTTCAGACTATTGCGAAGCTGTTCCCAATCCAGGTAATGCAGGCGTAGCCCATTAATTTGGGCGAATTTGTCTACCAAGGAGACGGTCACAGCCCGCGGGGAGCCGGGCCGCCGAGCTTGAGGAGCGACTCGCGGATGGGGGATGGGACCTGGTGCTCCAGGTGGATCTCTTTGCGCTGCTGGCCTGACTCCTTGATGGCGATGCAAGCTTCGAGCGTGGCCCGGCCCCAGCGGACGTCCGGAAAGCCAGGACCGGATTGGCGCACCGCGTCCACCAACGCCTGGATCTCCCCCGCGGCCAGCTCGCGCTCGTTCATGAACACTTCTTCGCGACCCTTCTCGGTGTAGAGGAACAGGCCATCAGGCGACTGGCGGATTTCGCCGCCCTCGCAGCTGACCACCATCAAGCCGAAGAAGTCTTGCTTGCGCGGGGTTCCGCCGCGCCTCTCGAAAGCCTCCAACGAGTACTGAGGAAGGTTGTAGAACTCCTCCGGGGCCACCGGCCCGGTGGCGCGCGCACGGGGTCCCAGCACCGTCTCGTCGGAGGCTACGCCGCCGCCCTCGCCGATGTTCCAGGTCAGCTCACGACTGTCGAAGTTGCCATACCCGTTGAAGCTGATCATGGCCGTCGCGCCGTCCTCGAAGTCGAGGAAGGCCTGGTAGTCCCCGGGCACCTTGATTTGGGGGTGCCAATAGCCCACTGTTCCCCGCACTCCCCGGATCAGGCCGCCGCACAAGAAGCGGACCGGGTCCATCTGGTGCGGGCCCTGGCGGAACAGCACGCCGCCCCCCAACCGCTCGTCCAGCGAGTGGACCTCCCATTTACGCGTCATCCAGTCGTTATACATCCAGCTATTGATGTGGATGACCCGTCCCAGCTGGCCGCTGGCGATGATGGAGCCCATCTTGTGCACGTAGGGCCGATGGATGCGGCTGTGCCCCTGGATGTACTTCACGTGGTTTCGCTCGATGGCATCCACCATGGTGCTGGCTTCCGCAACCGAGGTGGCCATGGGCTTCTCGCAGATCACGTGCTTGCCGGCGTCGGCAGCGAGGACGGCATGTTGCGCGTGTAGGTTGTTCGGCGTAGCTACCCACAGTGCGTCGATGGGCGCGCTCTTGAGCATCTCATCTAGGTCTGTGTAGCCTTCGATGCCGTAACGCGTGCTCCACTTGTCGACCTCTTCCTTGCGGACGTCGCACACAGCTGTGAGTTTGGCGCCCTCGGTATCGTCGATGCTGCCTCGCACCTGGCGGGCCGCGACCCCCAGACCCACGATTCCCACTCGCACCAGCGCATCTTTTTGTGCCACCGTACTCTTCCCCCCTCGCACCAGGTCTGGTTTCTCGCGGCTGCGGGATTGAACCAGATCGCTAGTGTGCCCGCAAAGAATACGATCCAAATTTGCCGAAGTCGCGTACACGGCGTAGGATTTCGAGAGACTCGGGCCGAAAGGCGGGGGGAAGATGGGCAACTGGCGAACCTGGAGCGTCCTCTTTACGGTGCTGATGCTGAGCGGCTGCGCCGCGCCCACCGCTGCGCCGCCATCATCCACCTCTGGGGCTGGCGGCACAGAAGCCGCGCCGGCAAAGACGCTGATCGTAGCGACGCGCGCTGAGCCCCCCAGTCTGGCCCGCAGGTCGCTGCGTCCACTCGGACTCACTCAGGATCTGTCGCCCCGCATGTTCAACGCGGACCTCACCATCCGCAACGACAATGGCCTCCCAGTTGCCTACCTGTCTGAAGCGGTGCCCCAGCTCAACAGTGACACCTGGAAGGTCAACCCGGACGGCACCATGGACACGACCTATCACCTGAAGGCGAACACCGTCTGGCACGATGGCCAGGCACTTACCGCGGACGATTTCGTGTTCTCCGCGGAGGTCTATAAAAAGCCCGAGCTCGGTCTCGCCGATGGGGTTCCGATGAGCCTTATCGCGGGAGTGACCGCGCCCGATGCACGAACAGTCGTTATCCACTGGAAGCAGACTTATCCAGACGCCGACGGTGGAGGCGGAGGCAGCAGCCAGCAGGACGCCAGCATCCTGCCTCCGCTGCCGCGCCACATTCTCGGCCCGCAATTCGAGACACAGGCGCCCGATGCCTTCGTCGCCAATCTGTTCTGGACCCAGGAGTACATTGGTGCCGGCCCCTACAAACTAGATCGATGGGAGACCGGCGCGTTTCTAGAAGGATCTGCCTTCAGCGGTGACGTATTCGGCAAGCCGAAGATCACCCGTATTCGTGAGAACTTCATTTCCGACCCCAACACCGTCATCGCCAATCTGCTCTCGGGCGACGCGCAGCTCACCGCGGGCGATTCGATTCGGTTCACTGACGGCGAAACGTTACGGGAGCAATGGGGTGAACGTGGGAGCATCCTGAATTTCCCCAATCTTTATCGGCACACTTTGTTCCAGTGGCGCCCCGAGTACGCAAGCACACGGGCGTTCACGGATCTCCGGGTTCGGCAGGCCTTGCACTACGGTTTCGATTTCCCGTCGGTCAACGAGACTATTCAGGCAGGGCGAACCACCCAGGCCATCGGACCTATTCCTCCTACGATGGCCTACTACAAGCAGCTGGACGCCGCGGTAACCCATTACCCGTATGACCCGCAAAAGTCGCAGCAGCTCATGACCGAGGCTGGCTTCACCAGGGCATCAGATGGCGTATGGGTGAGCCCCAATCCAGCGTTTGGGCGCATGTCTTTCGAGACCAACGTGCTCACTTCGCCTGACAGCGACAACGAGATGCATCTGATGGCCGACGCCTGGCGCAAGCTCGGCTTCGACATCAAAGAGGTTAGCTGGGCACCCGCCATCGGCGCCGATAACCAGACCCGCAATACGTTCCCCGGCCTGTCCACGACTAGCGATCCACCCGGCGAAAAGGCGGTCGACGACTATCGGACCAATCGGATACCGTCCCCCGATCGGCGATGGCAGGGTCGAAACCGCGGCGGCTGGATGGGGACGCCGGACAATGACCGCCTGATCGACGTTTTTGATACCAGCCTGGACCGCGACCAGCGCACCCAGGCCATCATCGGGGTCATCAAGACGATCGACGACAGCGCCGCTGAGATCAACCTCTACTGGAAGCTCAACGCGGTGGGGTTTGCCAAGGGCGTAACGGGGCCCCGCCTGACCGACCTCAATGGCGCCCCCGAATGGAACATCCAGGACTGGGACCTGAAATAACTACTCAACATCCCATTCCCTGGCATTCCGAAGTAGCTATTTCACATCCCATTCCCACGCATTCCAAGGTATCTGGTCACCCAGGGGCGGCACGTTGAGCAAGCGATTGCGAACGAAGCCGGTGCCAGGATCGTAAAAGAGCGTCATCACGGTCACTTGATCGGTCATATGGCGGATGATCTGCCCGGTGATGTCGAGCCGCTCGCTCCGCGCCATGGTCTTCTCGAACTTCTCCATCAGCACGTCCAGGTCGGGGTGCTGATAGCGCCCGTTCTTGACCACCCGCGCTTGTACTGGGCCGGCACCGGTGAATACGTCGGCTGGGTAACGTACCAGGTACAGCCCTGGGTAGGTGACCGTGTAGAGCGGATCGGTTGATTGGGGCGGCCGGCTATTGAGATCCACGGTGAGGCCGGCTTTCTGCCAGTCGTTTTGCACGGTGAGCTGCGTCTGCGCATTGATCTCCGGCAGTTGAGTGGTTCGGAGCTCCACGGCCAGAGGCTGCCCGCCGCCGTCGCGGAACATTCCATCCGGCCCGCGGGTGTAGCCGATCCCCTCGATCTCCTGCGCCGCGGCGCGCGTGTCGTAATCGTATTTCACGATGTAGTGCTCAAGCGACGGGTATTCGGGGAGGTTGGGCAGCAGCCAGCTCTGCGCCACCGGCGTGAGTCCTCCCTCGAGGACGTCGGCCATGGTCTCGCGGTCGAGTGCCCGAAACAGAGCCCGCTTGAAGCGCACGTCGAGGAGCACTGTCGGGCTGGGATCGATGAACTGAGGCCAGATATTGAGCGCCGATGAGAGCAAGCCAACGTCTACTCGGCCTTCTTGCCACTGGCGGCGGACGCCAGCCGCTTGCTCGGGCGAGAAATTTCGGCCCAGCGTGATATCGATGTCGCCGGCCAGCACGTTCGAAACCATGATGGCTGGGTCGAGGATGTAGCGCAGCTCGATCTCGTCAATCTTCGGTCGGCCGAGCACGTAGCCGTCAAACGCCTGCAAGCGCACTAGGGTACCCGGCTCCCAGTCTCTGATCTTGTAGGGCCCGTTACCAATGAAGGCCGAGCTCCAATACGGCAAATCGGTGAAATTGGGCTTATTGTCCTGATAGGTGTTCTCAAGCAGGTGCCTGGGCAGCGGTGGCCCGATAACAGCGAAGATGCGATCGGCGTTGATGTTGAGCGCACTCCAGTGCAGGCGCACCGTGCGAGAGTCCACAGCCTCCACTCCCTGTAGGCCCTTGAGGGCAGCGGACTCGAGCGGGAAGGGCAGCTCGCCATCCTGCAGGACCTGCACGGTGAACGCGAAATCGTCGAACGTTAGCGGAGTGCCGTCGTGCCATTTCGCGCCGTCTCGCACGCGCCAGCTAAGGTCCATGGTCCCGTCGGGGAAAACCTGCCACAGCCCGTTCTCCACCGATGGAACCTCTTGGGCGAGCAGCGGGCGCATAGTGGCCGTGTGATCCAGGTTTGCGAGACCCGAGTTGAGCAGGATGTTCAGGACATCGGCTCCCCGCACCCCGTTGGCCCCGAAGCTGGAATAGACGGTTCGAGGATCACCGCTGATCGCCGCCACGATCCGCTTCGGCGCCGCCGGGGCCCCGCTCGTCCCAGCTGATTCGCGGCCCTGCGGCGCAGCGCACCCCGCCACCACGGTCATTAAGGCAAACCCCATCAGGGCAACGCCGCGAAACACCATCTCGCCTCCATGTCGCGCTCGCCAATCCAAGCCGAACCCTCGCATATTACGACGTACGGGCCACGAAACC
>DASXTD010000493.1:0-3287 GCA_036505655.1 Chloroflexota bacterium | reverse complement strand
GTGGCCGGATCGGAAGCGCTGGTCGTAAACCTGCCCGGCGTCCAGCGGGGTCAGATCAAGCTCAGCGCCGAGACGCTGGCCGGCATTTTCCTGGGTGACATCACCAAATGGAATGACCCCAAATTGGGCGCCGACAACCCCGGATTGAATCTGCCCAACCAGGACGTCATCACCGTGCATCGCTCGGATGGATCGGGCACGACGAACATCTTCACCACTTATTTGGCCGCGGTGAGCCCAGCCTGGAAAGACAAAGTAGGGGCGGGCAACTCGGTTAACTGGCCCGCCGGCCTGGGCGGCGAAGGCAACGCCGGCGTCGCGGGTCAGGTCCGGCAGCTGCCGGGTGCGATCGGCTACGTCGAGCTGGCGTATGCCAAGCAAAACAACATGACTTGGGTCGCACTCAAAAACAAGTCCGGCAAATACATCGAACCCACGATCGAGGCGACTACGGCTGCTATGGAAGGCGTCCAGATCCCGCCCTCTACTGAGGTAATGATCGTCGATTCGGCCAACCCGGATGCCTACCCCATCGCCGGCTTCACCTGGCTGCTGGTGTACGAGCAGCCTCCGGATGCAGCCGCGGCGAAGTCCGTCGCCCACATGGCATGGTGGGCTACCCACGACGGACAAAACGATGCTCCTCAGCTCGACTACGCCCCTCTATCCACTGCCGCCCGGACCGCTGCGGAAGCTCAGATCAAGAAGATCAAGGCCGGCGCTGCTGACGCGCTCGCCTGATAATGCGACGGGGGTAGAGGCGCTGGCCGACAAGCTACGAGTTTTGTTCATCTGTACCCACAATTCGGCGCGGAGTCAGATGGCCGAAGGCTGGCTCCGCGTCCGCCACGGCGATCGGTTCGAGGCCCACAGCGCTGGGACCGAGGCTACCGGCGTTCGACCGTTGGCGATCCGAGCTATGCGCGACGTCGGGGCGGACATCTCTGAGCAGGAGAGCAAGACTCTGGACCGCTATCTGAACGAGCCCTGGGATTACGTCATCACCGTGTGCGACGATGCCAACCAGGTCTGCCCGGTCTTTCCGGGAGGCCGCCACCGCCTCCACTGGTCGATCCCCGATCCCTCCCTCGCAACCGGAACCGATGACGAGCAGTTGGCCATGTACGAACGTGTGCGCGACGATCTCCGCCAACGCATCGAAGACCTTGTAAGCAGCGCTTCCGCCGAATGACCGAAGATCGTCAGCCTGCGTTGCCTCAGCGCCTAGGCGCGGAGCTCATTGGGACCGCTTTCCTGCTGATTGCAGTCGTCGGCTCCGGCATCGCAGCACAGCGTCTCTCTTCCACCGACCTCGGACTCGAGCTGCTGGAAAACTCCATCGCTACCGGCCTGGGACTGGCCCTGATCATCCTCACTTTCGGCCCTATCTCCGGCGCCCATTTGAATCCGGTGGTGACCCTCACCGCTGTCTTACGCGGGCGCATGCCCTGGTCACTGGCCTTCCCCTATGTTTCGATCCAGGTGGCGGGGGCGCTGGTTGGCACCGTAGTCGCGAATCTGATGTTCGGGCTACCCGCCACGACCATCTCTACACACCTCCGCGACGGTCCAGCGATCTGGTTGGCAGAGCTGGTAGCGACCTTCGGCTTGATCGTCGTGGTTTACCTGATTGGTGACCGTCAGCAACTTGGGGTGACCGCTGCCGCTGTCGGGGCGTACATCGCCGCAGCCTACTGGTTCACCAGCTCCACCAGCTTCGCCAATCCCGCCGTGACGGTCGCCCGGATGTTCTCCGACACCTTTGCCGGCATCGCTCCAACCAGCGCGCCCGCCTTCGTGCTGGCACAACTGCTCGGTACCGCCGTCGCCGTCGCCCTGCTGCGGTTCTTAGCGACGGAAAGGAGCTCGGCCCAGCCGGGGACCTAAAATGGACTCGGGACGCTTTTGCGTTCATAAGTCAAGCGTCGGTCGCCGAGAATGGCTCCAGGCCCTGCCTGGCTAACCGAAGCGCCCTGTAATGTAGTCCTCGGTGCGGTGGTCGGTCGGATTGGTAAACAGATCCTTGGTGGAGCCCACCTCGACCAGCTCGCCGACTCGCTCTTCACCGGCCAGCATGAACGCGGTCAGGTCCGAGACCCGGGCGGCCTGCTGCATGTTGTGCGTCACGATCACGATCGTGAGCTCCTTGCGCAGCTCCCGGATGAGCTCTTCGATCCGCAAGGTCGCGATGGGATCGAGCGCCGAGCACGGCTCGTCCATCAGCAGGACGTCCGGCTCGACCGCCAGTGCGCGGGCGATGCATAGTCGCTGCTGCTGGCCCCCGGAGAGGCCCGCGCCGGGCTCACGCAGCTTGTCTTTGACTTCCGTCCAGAGCGCGGCGCGCCTCAGGCTGTCCTCGGCGATAGCCATCTGATCGCCTCGCGACTTGCGCGGTCCGAGCTTCAAGCCGGCCAGCACGTTGTCCACGATCGACATCGTCGGGAAGGGATTAGGACGCTGAAACACCATCCCAACGACGCGCCGCAGCGCGACTGGATCGGCGTCGGGTGAGTAGACATCCTGCCCATTGAGCAGTACCTGCCCTTCGGCACGCGCACCGGGCACCACCTCATGCATGCGGTTGATGCAACGGATCAAGGTGCTCTTCCCGCACCCAGAGGGGCCGATGATGGCCGTTACCTTGCGGTCCGGTATGTTCAGGGTGATATCCCGAATCGCCTGATGCTTCCCATACCAGGCCGATAGGCCACTGATGAGAACCCCGCCGACCTCCGCCCCGCCGTCGGAGAGGGTCGGGCTCTCCGACGCCAACTCTACGAAGTGTGTCACGGTCGTGACAGAGGCAAAGTCAGGTTCCAGCATGCGAGCAGAATGGGAACTTCTCTACGCCACAGATTTGCACTATGCCTCCAGGTGCCACCTGGTCAACCTCTGGTTCGGGCTGCAAAACGGACTCCCATATTGATCACCAGCACCAGGAGAAGCAGCAGCAGCGACGCCGCCCACGCCTGCTGGCGTGTGTTTTCGTAGGGCCAAATCGCGTACTGAAAGATCGTTAGTGTCATCGCTGCCATGGGCCGAGTCGGATCCACGTTCCAGAAATTATTCCCCAAAGCGGTAAAGATCAGCGGCGCAGTCTCTCCCGCCAGGCGCGCAAATGCGAGCATGGCACCGGTCACCACGCCGGTGGAGGCGGTCGGTATAACGATGCTCAGAATGGTTCGCCAGCGCGGAATCCCCAGCGCCAGCGAAGCTTCACGCAGGTCGCTCGGCACCAGCCGCAGCACTTCCTCGGTGGTCCGGGCGACGATCGGCAGGCCGATCAT
>DASXTD010000492.1:0-2139 GCA_036505655.1 Chloroflexota bacterium | reverse complement strand
CGGGCCACTCGCAGCACCAGCTGGGCACTGCGATCGACTTCAACTCGCCGGGAGGATTCGCCGGTAGTCCAGGCGGGCTGTGGTTGTGGTTGCACGCCCAGGAATACGGATTCGTCCTACCCTACACGCCTGCCTCGGCTGCGCGCACCGGTTACGTCTTCGAACCCTGGCACCTCCGCTGGGTCGGCCGCGAGCTGGCTGCGGTCATGTGGGAGCTGGACTACCTGGACTCCTCCGACCTAATCGCAGATGACTATATTGCGCTGGCTCGGGGCGCGCTCATCCAGCTAGCAGCTGCCTGAAGATCAGGCGAGATTTACGCGCACAGCTTTATTCCGCGGCTGGGGGAGGTGCGGCGATGACCCAGCCCTTCTCGGCGAGATCGAAGCAGTTCCCCTCCGGATCGGCAGCCCGCATTTCCGCGTAGCGCCGGCCGTCCTGCGGGCGCGGCGTGGCTGGCGGAACCTCTTCGAGCGCGAGGCGCCGTTGGATGTCCGCCAGGTCCTCGATCTGAAACCCGAAGTGGTTTATGCCATTGAGCTCGTCGCTATCCGCCGCGACGGGTGGCAGGAGCGCCAGGTTGACGACCCCATCAGTCAGGTAGACGACCCGGCTGTCCTTGTCGCGCCATACCTCCTGGAGATCGAAAACTCGCTTGTAGAAGTCGGCCATCGTGGACGCGTCGGCGCATCGGATGGCAAGGTGACGGATCGACGGCATTCTTCCCTCCTTTCGGCCCCCTAGCGGGCCACGCTGCTGGCCGAACCATAGCACTTAAATAAAGCTAACGAACTGCGATTGCTTAACATACGAACCCAGGAGCGTCAGAAGGGGGTGAAAACGTGCCGGAGGAGCAGCTTTACGATCAGCCACGCTTTTCGCACGCCGAGCGCGATCGGCGCTGGAACCTCGTGCGCCAGGCCATGGAGCGAGAAAACGTCGATTGCGTGATCGCCCCCAATAACACCGGCCATTCGACCCATTTCCAGGCTGATGCCCGTTACTTGTCGCACGTGGGCGGCGGTGGCGATGCGGATATTGCCTGCGTCTTCCCGCTGCAGGGCGAGGTGGCCGCGGTGGCGACCAGCGCCGAGCGGTGGCGCGACGTGCAGGACTGGGTGACCGACCTCCGGGAGGCTCGGCGCGCGTATGGCGCGGCCGTCGCAAAGAAGCTCAAAGAGGTGGCTTTGCCCCACAAGCGGGTCGGTATCGTGGGGCTACGCGATTACGTCCGCGCCCCGGAAGGCATCGTAGGTCACGGCTTCATGGAGGCGCTCAACACGGCCTTCCCGGAAGTCGAGTGGGTGGACTTCACCCGTCAGATGTCCGCCATTCGAATCATCAAGAGCCAGGAGGAGATCGCTTTCCTCAGCAAGAGCATGGAGCTGATCGAGCGAGCGATTGAGCGCGTGAGGGAAGCCGCAGTGCCTGGCGCCAAGGACTACGAGGCCTGGGGCGCCATGGTCAGCGCCATCGTCATGGGGGGCAGCGAGATCCCCTTCCACCAGCATTGGGGCACCGGCCTGCACCCGCAGACGCTCACTCGGCCCAGCCACGGCACGCTGGAGCGGGGCTACTTGATGGTGAACGAGATCGAGGCAGCCTACGGCGGCTATCACGCGCAGGGCGTGCAGCCGTTCGCGATTCAGGACTGCGACCCCATCTACAAGGACCTGTACGCAATGCACGCCGACTACTGGCAGCGGTGCTTCGAGATGCTCCAGGTCGGCCGAACGGTGCGGGAGATCGATGACTTCTGCACGTCGAACGGGTCGGAGGTGCTGCCCGCCGGTTCGAAGTACAAGGACGCGCAGGGCAGCCTCAACATGCACGGCCGCGGGTTGGGCTCGGATGGGCCACTGGTGACCGGTGGCCGCGAGCAAACGGAGTACGACGCCGTCTGCACCCCTGGCTGGGCCTTTGTGTTCAAGCCTGGGATCAGTTTCGACGCTGGCGGTCGCCGTTTCAGCGGCTCCTGGGGCGACACGGTGGTGATCACCGAGCAGGGCCCCAAGCGGCTCGGTCAACGTCCCGCGGGACTGGTGTTCACTGGCGTTTAGTGGTGGCTGACACTGTGTTTGGCGGTCAAGTACGATCCCCCTCCCCCCAACCCTCCATTGCAGTCGGGGGGCCTAAGCC
>DASXTD010000491.1:0-5722 GCA_036505655.1 Chloroflexota bacterium | reverse complement strand
GCCGAGCCCGCGGGCGATGCATGCATCGTCCCTACGCCCGACCAAGATCCAACCAAGATTAGGAGGTCTTGCAATGGCAACGGTAAGCGGATTGAGCCACGTGGTGATCAATGTCAGGGACCTGGACAAGATGATCGGGTTCTATCGCGACGTCATGGGACTCCAGATCACTCATCAGAATGGTGGCATGGCCTTCCTGACCTCCGACCCCAAGCGGGAGGATCACGAGATCGGCCTGTTCAGCGGGCGAAAGGACGACGGCGGCCCCCTGGTCCACTTCTGCTGGCGGGTACCCGACGTGGCAGATGTCAAGGCCTTCTACCAGAAGTTCGTCGAGCTCGGCGTCCCGATCGATGAGTGCGTCAGCTACGCCTATCCCTGGGGACAGGAAGGCACGGCCTCTTGCTACTTCCGCGACCCGGAGGGCAACCAGGTCGAGATTCAGGCCATGGTCCCGGTGGATCCCGAAATTCCCGATCGGACGTCCGTCCTCCTCGACTACGACGAGAGCGTGGAGGACATTACGGCCAAGGCTCAGCGGCTCAAGCCCGCGCCACTGCTCAGCTTCGGCGGACGGCGGTAACTATTAGCGGTTCCTTGGGGCTGGCGAGCGTCCACCGCCTATTTGTCCCTCTCCCATTGCGATGGGAGAGGGAAGGCGAGGGCAGCCTTACCTTCCAGCCAACGGCATGAGAACGCGCCTGCTTGCCGGCCTCTTGCTCTGCCCCCTCCTTCTGACCGGCTGCGCGACCGGAACACCCGGCGGTTCCCCATCCGGCAACCCGCCAACCACGTCAGCTTCGCCAGACAAGCTGCTGGTGATCTTCGTTAGGGTCGAGCCGTCTACCCTGGCCACGCGGTCCTTCGTCCAGAAATCCGCCGGCCTGTTCGTGCCCTGGCGGCTCTTCAACGCCCTGCCCGCCCTCGTGGATGCGCATGGCGATTCGCTCCCCGAGCTCCTGGCTGAGCTGCCCGCCCTCAACACGGGCAGCTGGCAGGTTTTCCCCGACGGTACGATGCAGACCAACTACACGGTCAGACCCAATCTGACCTGGCATGACGGCCAGCCTCTGACCGCCGACGATTTCGTCTTTGGCTGGCGGGTGTACTCCCATCCTGATTTGGGTCTCGCTAGCCAGCCCCCCATGTCCGCCATCGCCGATGCTTCAGTCACCGACAAGGAGCACTTCACGATCCGCTGGAAGGCGCTCTACCCGGATGCTGATTCACTCTCCGCGATCGATCGCGAGCTCTCTCCGCTTCCCCAGCACGTGTTCGG
Organism: Chloroflexota bacterium; assembly: GCA_036505655.1. Classification (GTDB taxonomy): domain Bacteria; phylum Chloroflexota; class UBA6077; order UBA6077; family SHYK01; genus DASXTD01. The sequence goes on along the minus strand of DASXTD010000491.1, from coordinate 4,443 downwards.
GGCTTCCCTCGATCAAATGGCATCGAGCGGGAAAGACCAGTTCATCAACCACCCGGGCTGGAGCACTCAGTACGTGGGCTCCGGGCCTTACCGCCTCCAGAATCGCGAGCCTGGCTCGTTCCTCGACCTGGTCCGCTTTGACGGCTACGCCCTCGGCGTTCCGAAGATTGCCCGCATTCAGTTGCGTTTCAGCGACGACCAGAACGTCGTCGTTGCTCACATGCTGGCCGGCGAGGCACAGATGGCCACCGACCAGTCGCTCGGGCAGACCGGGGGCGAGACTCTGTCCCATTCGTGGGCAGCCACCAACGGCGGCACAATCCTCCAGTTGCCCACCACATGGCGATACCTCGGCTTCCAGCTCCGTCCCGAGCTCGCAACTCCAAAGAGTCTCCTCGACATCCGCTTTCGCAAGGCCGTCGCCCATGCGCTGGATCGACAGCCGATCGTCGACGCTGCTTATGGTGGCCAGGCCTACATCGCCGATACCCCGGTTTGGTCCAACTCGATCTGGGGTCCCGCCCTGGAGGGCGTCCCTACCTATCCATACGATGCCCGCCTGGCGGAGGGCCTACTGAATGAGCTGGGCTATGTCAGGGGCTCAGATGGCGTCCACCGAAATGCTGAGGGACGGCTGTCGCTCGAAATCGCATCGACCGAGAGCCCTACGACGGCGGCTGAAATCCTGATCGCGGCCAACCAGCTGCAGTCGGCTGGCTTCGACATGCAACAGCGGGTCATTCCCGCTGCTCAGGCCCAGGACTCTCAGCTCCGCGCGAACTTCCCGGGCACGCAGATCATCAGTACGTTGCTGGGAGAGCCCGGGCTGGACACCCTTTCGACCACCCAGACTCCCACCGAGAACAATCGCTGGGTGGGCGGGAACCGGGGCGCGTGGTCGTCTCCGGAATACGATCGCCTGCTCACTTCGTTCAATCACACGCTGTCGCGGCCCGAACGTCTGACCGTTCTCGGCCAGATGCTGCGCATCTACACTGACGAGCTCCCGCGATTCTCATTCGTCTTCCCGGCCCAGCCCACGGCCTTCGTGTCGAGCCTCCAGGGTCCCATTCTCACCCCGCCCGAGTCACGTGTAGCCTGGAATGTCCACCTGTGGGAGCTCAAGTAAGCCTAGCCATGAGACAAAAAGCGCTCCTCACGGCCATAGCCGCCCTGATCATCATCGGGTGCGCTCCGGTACAATCGGGCGCGTCGCGACCCGAGACAGCACCCGGTACGCAAGCGTCCGCAGACCGGCTCCTGGTCATGTTCATCCGAGTCGAACCGGCCACGCTGGCCAACCGGGCATTCGTGCAGAAGTCGGCCGGTCTGTTCGTCCCCTGGCGTCTCTTCAATGCCCTGCCTGCACTGTTTGCCGCCCGTGGCGATCCGCTACCCGAGTTGCTCGCCAGCCTGCCCGCGCTCAATACCGATACCTGGCAGGTATTTCCCGACGGCACCATGCAGACGACGTACACCTTGCGGCCCAACCTCACCTGGCATGACGGCCAGCCCTTTACCGCCGACGACATGGTCTTCGCCTGGCGCGTCTACTCCTACCCCGATCTGGGCTTGTCCGGGCAGACGCCTATGTCGGCAATCTCGGAGGTAACCGCCTCTGACCGCGACCACTTCGTCATCCGCTGGAAGGAGCTCTTTCCCGACGCCAACACTTTGTCCGCCCTCGATCATGAGCTTGCTCCGCTCCCCAAGCACGTGCTGGGGGCCAACTTCGATCAGATTGAAACCCTCGGGAAGGACGCGTTTATCAACCACCCGTTCTGGAGCCCCCAGTACGTAGGGCTCGGACCCTACAAGCTCCAGCGGCGCGAGGCCGGATCGGTCATGGACCTGGCTCGTTTCGAGGGCTACGCGCTCGGCGTCCCGAAGATCGCGCGCATCCAGCTCCGCTTCAGCGACGACCCGAATGTCGTGGTCTCCCATATGCTGGCTGGGGAGGCGCACGTCGCGACGGATAGCTCGATCAGCGAGGAGGGGGCCACTACCTTGGCGAGGGAATGGTCTCGCACCGGCGCCGGCAGTGTGTTCTTCCTACCCAGCTCCTGGCGGTACCTGGGCTTTCAGTTGCGGCCAGAGATCGCGAACCCCCGAGCCATTCTTGATGTGCGGGTGCGCAAAGCGATGGCCCACGTGATCGACCGGCACACTGTAAGCGACGGGGCTTACGCTGGTCAGGCGATCGTCTCAGACACGCCGGTCTGGACCAACTCGGCCTGGGGCGACGCCCTGGATGGTCTCTCCACCTATCCCCTCGATCTGCGAGCGAGCGAAAGCCTGATGAATCAGGCGGGGTTCAGCAAGGGCTCTGATGGCGTCTATCGCGGTCCTGATGGCCGGTTGTCCATGGAGATCACGACGACTGAGAGTGCGAGCAGCACCGCCGAAATTGCGATCGTGGCCAATCAGCTTCAAACCGCCGGGTTCGACATTCAGCAGCAGATGATCCCTCGTACATTGGCCCAGGACTCCCAGGCGCGCGCGGTCTTCCCCGCTCTGCAGAACATCAGCACCCTGATGGGAGAGCCGGGCCTGGAGACGCTGAACAGCGGTCAGATTCCGACGGAGCGCAATCGATGGGTGGGTGGCAATCGAGGAGGGTGGTCCTCACCGGAATACGACCGCCAGATAGACACCTTCCATCACACGCTGGCTCGTCCGGAGCGCCTCGCCGCCCTCCGTCAGATGCTGCGCATTTACCTGGAAGACATGCCGAGGGTGTCCTACTACTTCCCTGCCGGACCCTTCGTCCATGTGGCCGCCCTGCAAGGACCCGCGACGGCAGCCCCCGAGTCCCGGGTGGCCTGGAACGTCCACGAGTGGGAATTTAAGTAGGGTGACCGAGTGACGCGGAGCGGTCTCGGGCCTCAGCATCCGAGCAGGCGGCAACGTATCGGCCGTCCACTGGGCAACGCAATCATCCTGGCTACCCTGCTTCTGACCGGGTGCGCGGTCAGCGGTCCAGGCACTTCGGGACCCGCCGCGGCTCCGGTCGGCGTGCCCGATGCCCAGGCGCCGCCGCTGGTCATCTTCTTCCGCGCTGAACCTGCCAGTCTGGCCACCCGCTCGCTCGGCCAGAAGAGCGCTAGCGTGCGTACTCAGGTCCGTCCGCTTAACGCGCTCATCGCATCCATGGACGACCGCGCCCTACCGCGACCCGAGCTCGTCGCAAGTCTCCCGGAGCTCAACACCAGTAGCTGGGTGGTGAATCCGGACGGCACCATGCAGACTACGTACACGCTGCGGCCCGGCGTCACCTGGCACGATGGCCACGCTCTCACCGCCGACGATTTCGTGTTCTCCTGGCACGTCTACATCATCCCAGAGCTGGGATACACGGACCTGCAGCCCTTCTCGGCGATAACGGATGTGGCGGCCAGCGACCGCGAGCACGTCGTGATTCGCTGGAAGGCGCCCTATCCCGACGCGCATACCCTCTCGGAGCGCGAGCGCGAGTTCCCTCCGCTGCCCCAGCACATCCTGGGAAGCACGTTCGACCAGGTGCCCGCGACAGGAACTGACGCGTTGGCCAACCATCCGTACTGGACCCAGCAGTACGTCAGCGTGGGGCCCTATCGCGTTCAGCGGTGGGAACCGGGCTCGTTCCTGGATCTCGTGCGCGTCGAAGGCTATCCATTGGGCATGGCCAAGATCCCGCGCATCGAGGAGCGTTTCAGCGACGACCAGAACATCGTGGTGGCGAATCTGCTCGCCGGCACCGCCCACGCGGCCACCGCCAGTGCTCTCCCCGCGATACCCGAAGCCCTAATCGAGCAGTGGTCACGCACTCGTGCGGGCAGTGTTTTCAGCTCACCCACCTCCTGGCAGCATCTGGTCTTCCAGCTGCGCTCCGACTACGCCAACCCACGCAGTCTGCTCGACGTTCGGGTTCGCAAAGCCGTCGCCCGTTCGATCGACAAACAGGCCGTCAGTGACGCCGTCTTCGACGGCCAGGCGGTTTTCTCAGATACCGCCGTCTGGTCGGGCTCAGGGTGGGGCGATGCCCTGGATGACTCCATCCCCACTTATCCGTTCGATCTCCGAGCGGCAGAATCCCTACTCGGACAGTCAGGCTACTCAAAGGGTTCCGACGGTGCCTACCGCGGCCCGGAGGGGCGTCTTTCACTCGAGTTAGCCATCTCCGAAAGCCCGGACAGCGTCCGTCAGATCCTGGTCATGGCTGACAGCATGCGCAACGCCGGATTAGACGTGGAGCAGCGGGTCATCTCTCGCATCCAGGCCCAGGATGCCCAGGTCAGAGCAACCTTCCCCGCGCTCCAGGTCGTCGGCATCGGCCTGGGCGAACAGGCGCTCAACGCCTTGAGCAGCGCGCAAATTCCAACCCCAAACAACCGCTGGCTGGGTGGAAACCGGGGTGGCTGGGCCTCCCCTGACTACGACCGGCTGCTGGCCTCGTTCAATACG
>DASXTD010000490.1:0-12649 GCA_036505655.1 Chloroflexota bacterium | reverse complement strand
CCTCGAGATCGCCCGGCGCTCTCGCGGCACGCCCCGGGTCGCCAACCGCCTGCTCAAGCGCGTACGCGATTACGCCCAGATCCGCGCCGATGGCACCATCACCGCGTCAGTCGCCGACGAAGCGCTCGACCGTCTCGAGGTCGACCACCTGGGCCTGGACGAGGTGGACCGCAAGCTGCTGCTTACCTTGATCGACAAGTTTGGGGGTGGTCCGGTCGGGATCGAGACGCTGGCCGCGGCCACCAGCGAAGAATCAGACACCATCATGGATGTATACGAGCCCTTCTTGATCCAGCTTGGCTTCCTGGCCCGCACCCCTCGCGGACGGATCGCTACAACGGGCGCATACGCTCACCTCGGCCGCATGGAGCCCAAGTCGCGCTCGCTGACGGACCAGCCCTCGCTCCTCTAACCTGTAACCCAGCTAGCACCTGCAGGCATAGTTACAATGCGCTTCCCAAACATCGGCTGGACTATCTCCGCTTGAGTACGACCATGAATCAAGACCTCCAGCTGTCCTCCTACGACTACGCCCTCCCCGAGGAGCTGATCGCCCAGGACCCAATCGAGCCCCGCGACTCGGCGCGCCTGCTGGTCCTGGACCGAGCGAGCGCCGCCCTCTCGCACCAGCACGTCCGCGATCTACCTACCCTCCTCGCTCCCGGCGACCTCATCATTGCCAACCGCAGCCGGGTGCTGCGGTCACGCCTGGTGGGGAAAAAGGAGAACACCGGTGGCCGGGTCGAGCTCACTCTCATTCGTCCGGCGGGCGATCAAGATGAGCGAAGCGGACTCGGGTCCCAACCGCCGAAGGGGGAACCGAGAAAGGGCCGTCAAACTTGGGAGGCTCTCCTTCACGGCCACCGGCTCCGCACCGGGCAACGGGTCGAGATCACTCCCGAGGTGACCGCGACAATCGGTGAAGCGACACCGGCTGGGAGACTCGTGCAGTTCCTCGGCGAGGAAGACATACCCGCTCTGATGGACCGCCTGGGGCAAGTTCCGCTTCCTCCTTACATTCGCGACTACCATCGTGGGGCTGAACGCTACCAAACGGTCTACGGCGACGTGGTCGGCTCCGCCGCTGCCCCCACCGCCGGCCTCCATTTCACCTACTTGCTCATGGATGCGCTGCAGCGTGTCGGCGTCCATTGGGCGCATGTCATTCTCCACATCGGCCTGGACACTTTTCGACCGATCCAGGAGGAGGACGTGCGGAACCATCCAATTCACACGGAATGGGTCGAAGTATCCCCCGAGGTTGTGCAAGCCGTTCGCCAGACGAAAGGAGCGGGCCATCGCGTGGTTGCCGTCGGTACTAGCAGCGTGCGCGCGCTGGAATTCGCCGCGCGCTCGGGCGAGCTAGAGCCTTACTGCGGCCCGGTCGATCTGTATATCGTGCCCGGCTACCACTTCCGAATCGTCGACGTCATGCTCACCAACTTTCACATGCCTCGGACCACCGTGCTGCTCCTCGTCGCCGCTTTCGCCGGTCGCGAACGCATCCTCACCGCCTACCAGGAAGCGATCGCGGAGCGCTACCGTTTCCTGAGCTTCGGCGACGCCATGCTGATCTTCTAACAGCGCTCACATCTCCCGACGGTCGCCTTGTGATACAATTCCACCTTCACGAGGGGAATCATGCCGAAGATAAAGACGCACAAAGCGACCGCCCGCCGATTCCAGATCACCGGGACCGGCAAAGTCCTCCGGACAAAGGGCGGCAAGAGCCACAATCGTCGCAATCGCGCTAAGCGCGTGGCTCGCGATTACGACGAGATGATCGCTGTCTCCAAGCCAGATTCTAAGCGCATCAAGAGTCTCATCCCCTACGCACGTTAACGGAAAGCTAAATGGTTCGAGTAAAACGCGGCGTCACACACCGCGCCCGACACAACAAAGTCCTGGCGGCAACCCGTGGACACTCGGGCGGCCGTCATCGCCTGTACAAGACGGCCAAAGAGTCGCTCGTCCATGCTATGGCCTATCAGTATCGGGACCGCCGCAACCGCAAGCGCGACTTCCGCCGCCTGTGGATCCAGCGCATCAACGCCGCCGCCCGCGAGCTCGGGCTTTCCTACAGCCAGCTGGTGAACGGCTTGAAGATCAACGGAATCGACATCAACCGCAAGATGCTGGCCGAGACGGCCGTGCGCGAGCCTGAGACATTTGCAGCCATCGTCCAGGCTGCGCGCGCTACAGCCGCCGGGCAAGCGCAGGCAGCCTCGACCGCGTGAGGGCACGGCGCTAAGCTCTCTGCCCTCGTCGAGACAGACGGGGGCTTTTTTCGTTAGGGGGAAAAATTGACCGATGTGAGCGACGCGCTGGGGAACTTGACCCAGCAAGCGCTCCGCGACCTCGCTGAGGCGCAAGATGTCGATGCCCTGGAAGAGTGGCGCACCGCGGTTCTCGGACGCAACGGCTCACTCGCCAGTCACATGCGCGCCATCGGCCAGCTCAACGCCGATCGGCGGCCCGCCGCCGGCCAGGCCGCCAACGCGGCCAAGCGGACACTGGAGACGGCTTACGAGGAGCGCGAAACTCAGCTCCGCTCGCTGGCCCTGGACTCGCAGATCGAGGCGGATCGGATCGACCTCACCCTGCCCGCCCGCCGCCTGCACACCGGTGCCCTCCATCCCACCACGCAGACCCTGCGCCGCATCACCGGCATCTTTCGCGACCTGGGCTTCCAGGTGACCGAGGGGCCCGAGGTCGAGCTCGATTGGTACAACTTCGAGGCTCTCAACATTCCCGAGGAGCACCCAGCCCGCGACATGTGGGACACCTTTTATGTCAATCCGCCATCAGTCGTGATGCGCACTCACACGTCGCCGGTCCAAATCCGCACCATGGAGCGCTCGCAGCCGCCCGTCCGAGTCATCTGCCCCGGCCGCTGCTACCGCTACGAGGCGCAGGATGCATCCCACGAGTGGATGTTCTATCAAGTAGAAGGCCTGGCCGTTGACCAAGGCCTCACCATGGCCGACCTCAAAGGCGTGCTGGTGGCCTTCGCCCAGCGCATGTTCTGGCCGGACATTCAATGCCGCTTCCGCTGCGACTACTTCCCCTTCGTAGAACCGGGCATGGAGATGAGCGTCCAGTGCCCGGTCTGCCGGGGCGCTGGCTGCCGGGTATGCAAGGCCTCGGGCTGGTTGGAGCTGCTGGGCGCCGGCATGGTGCACCCGGAAGTTCTGCGGAAGGTTGGCTACGACCCCGACGCCGTCAACGGGTTCGCCTTCGGTATGGGACCCGAGCGCATCGCCATGGTGACCCACGCCATCGACGATATCCGCCTCTTCTACGGCAACGACCTCCGCTTCCTCCAGCAGTTCGCATGAATGAGCCCAGCGGCCTCGGGCGCCATCGGCCGAGGGGGTGAACGAGTGACGGCCGTCAAAAAGGACGAGTAGTGCGAGTCCCATTCAGCTGGCTGCGTGAGTACGTCGACCTGTCGGCGTCCGCCACCGAGGTAGCCCGACGTCTAACCCTGTCCGGCACGGAGGTTGGCAGCGTCATTCCGGTGGGTGCCCACTGGGAGCGCGTGGTCATCGGCAAGGTGGAGAGCGTCGACCGACACCCGAATGCCGATAGCCTGTTCCTGGCCGAGGTCCGCCTGGCCGGCGAGATCATCACGTTAGTTACAGCCGCACCCAATTTGAAAGTGGGCGACGTCGTGCCGGTCGTGCTGCCCGGTGGGCGACTCGCCCCCGGCCCCACCCTCCAGGCCCGCAACTTCCGCGGCATCACCTCCAACGGCATGCTGTGCTCGGGCGACGAGCTCGGCATTTCGCCGGATAAAGAGCACATCTACGTCCTGGAGCCTGAGGCTCCTATCGGCACAGAGCTCAAGGCCTACATCGGAGACGAGATCCTGGACATTGAGCTGACCCCCAACCGCCCTGACTGCACAGGCATCGTCGGCATCGCGCGCGAAGCAGCCGCCCTGTTCGAAGTCTCCCTTCGGCCACCCTCCGCGAGCGCACCCACCGGCGGCGGGCCTGTTCCCGTGCAGGTCTTCATTGATGACCCCGATCTGTGCCCTCGCTACACGGCTGGCTACATAGAGGGCACGCGCTCCGTCGCATCACCGCACGCATCACCGCAATGGATGCAGCGGCGCCTCCACTTGTGCGGCATGCGGCCCATTAGCACCATCGTGGACGTAACCAACTACGTCATGCTCGAGCTGGGGCAGCCCCTCCACGCGTTCGACGCCGACAAGCTGGCCGCTCAAACTATCCGGGTCCGCCGTGCCCGTACCGGCGAGCACCTGGTGACCATCGACGGGGTCGACCGCGAGCTTTCCTCAGACACGCTGGTGATCGCCGATGCGCAGCGACCTGTCGCCATCGCGGGAGTCATGGGCGGCTTCGATAGCGAGATCTCGGATTCGACCGAGCGCGTCGTGCTCGAGTCCGCCACGTTCGATCGCATCAGCATTCGCAAAACCGCCCGCGCACTCCGTTTCGCCACCGAGGCGTCCAAGCGATTCGACAAGGGCCTGGACCCCGAGCTGCCGCCGACCGGTGCGTATCGGGCTCTCGCCCTGATCGGACACCTAGCCGGCGGGACGACCGCGGACGGCCTGGTGGATGTTTATCCTGGCCGAAGCGAGCCTCGTCGGGTCTCGTTCACCCCTCATGACGTCGCATCCCTCATCGGACGCGATTACTCGGAGTCGGAGATCAAGGGCGTCCTGGGCCGGCTCGGCTTGGATTTGCAGCGCGACGGAGCCACGTATGAAGCCGTCGTCCCTAGCTGGCGGAGAGACATCGAGGGCAAGGCCGACATCGCGGAAGAGATGGCCCGCATCGTCGGCTACGACACGATCCCAACGGCGCTCCCGAACGGCCGTCTTCCCAACGAAGCTGAAGAGCCCCTTCTCCGCGCGGAGGAGACGGTACGTTCAGCACTGGCCGCGGCGGGCCTCCAGGAGGTCATCGATTACTCGTTGGTCGATTCCCGGGCCAACGCCAGGCTCGATGCTGCCTCCGCCTACCCTGACGGCCCCGAGGATGAGTCAATTCCGGTATCGAACCCGATGACCCCCGAGCACAGCCGGCTCCGCTCCAGCCTCCTGCCCAGCCTGCTCAGCACGATGTCCGCTAACTTGCGCTACCAGGAGCGCGTTGCCATCTTTGAGATCGCCCGCGCTTTCCTTCCTCCACTGTCGCCTTTGCCCCGTGAGGAGCGCCGTCTGGCCATCGCCCTCGCCGGTCGTCGCCAGCCTCCAAGTTGGTCCACCGCGAATGATTCATTCGACTTCTACGACTTAAAGGCGGCTGTCGAGGCGGCCTTCCATGCCCTCCATCTGAAGGTTCCCGAAATCAGCCCTACTCAGGGCGGCTTTTTACATCCCAGCCGAGGCGCGATAGTTCGACTCGCTGACGGCCAAGAGATTGGGTTCGTTGGCCAGGTCCACCCACGGGTCGCGGCGCGTTTCGATATCGAACGGGTCGAGGTTTATGCCGCCGAGCTGCTCCTGGAGCCGCTGCTCAGCCGCGCTCAGGACCAAATCGATGGCCACCCTTTGCCACGCTTCCCCGCTGTCGCCCGCGATCTTGCGGTGATCCTCGACGAGCAAGTCAGTCATGCCCAGGTGATCGGGGTCATCAAAGCATCAGCCGGCCCGCTGCTTGCTGAAGCCGAACTATTCGACGTCTATCGCGGTGCGCCGACTCCTCCCGGAAAGCGCAGCTTGGCCTACTCCCTTAGCTTCCGTGCACCCGACCGCACGCTGGCCGAGCAAGAGGTGGGGGCGGCCATGCAGCACATCGAAGCGGAGCTCACTAGCAAGCTAGCCGCTTCCATCCGGGGCATCTCCTAACCTCCAATGTCCTTCCCCGCCCACTACCTCGAAACTCTCGAGTTCCCGAAGATTCGCGCCTTGCTTGCGCGCGAGACGAGCTTCTCCGCCAGCCACGATCTGGCCCTCGCGCTGGAGCCCTCAACCTTCTTGACCGAGATCCGCCACGCGCAGGACGCCACTGAAGAAGCCCGCCGCCTTATAGAGCTGCGGCCTGGCTGGGCACCCCGCGGTGCGCATGACGTTCGGCCGCTCGCGCATCGCGCGGCTTTGGGCGGAGTGCTCCAGCCCGATCAGCTCCTGGAGGTTGCTTCGACGCTCGGCGCCGCCCGCGCCACCCACAACCTGCTCAATCGCCCGGAGTTCTCGCTTCCCACCTTGACCGCTTACGCCGAGCTGATCGCCAACCAGGGCACTCTGGAGCGTGACATTCGCCAGACCATGAACGATGACGGCCAAATTCTCGACTCGGCGAGCGGCCGTTTGAGCGCCATTCGGATCCAGCTGCGTACCGCTCACGATCGCCTGGTGCGGCGCCTCAACGAGCTGATGGCTCGCGCTTCCATCCGCGAAGCACTCCAGGAGCCAATCCTCACCCAACGCGCGGGCCGCTACGTGATTCCAGTGAAGTCAGATTTCCGCGGTCGCGTGCCGGGCATCGTCCACGATCAGTCTGCGAGCGGTGCAACCATGTTTATCGAGCCCCTGGCGGTGGTGGATCTGGCCAACGAGTGGCGACGTCTGGGCCTCGAGGAGGAGCACGAGATCGAGCGCATTTTGCGCGACCTCAGCGCCCAGGTCGGGGCGGAAGCTGACCTACTCAGCGACGCGGTCCACGCCCTCGCTCGGATTGACCTGGCGCTGGCCAAAGGCAAGCTCGCCCAAGAAATGCGCGCCAGCCGCCCCGTCCTGATGCCATCGAACTCGGCGGTGAGCAACTGGGACTTTAGTCCTCGCCCAGCACCCCCTCTCCCCGCGGGGGAGGGTTGGGGAGAGGGGGAAACCACTTCGCACCCAACCCTGAGACTCAATCAAGCTCGCCACCCGCTTCTCCATGGTGACGTCGTGCCCATCGATGTCGAGCTTGGCGCAGCCTTCGACGTCCTCTTGATCAGCGGCCCGAATACCGGGGGCAAAACAGTCGCTCTCAAGACCATAGGCCTCCTCCCCATCATGGCCCAGGCTGGCCTCCAGATTCCGGCTGCCTCTGACAGCAAGGTCCCGATTTACTCCGGCGTCTACGCTGACATCGGCGATGAGCAGAGCATTGAGCAGAGTCTTTCCACCTTCTCGGCCCACATCGCCCGCATCATCGACATTCTCGCGATCGCGGATGAGGACTCCCTCGTCCTGCTCGACGAAGTAGGTGCCGGCACCGACCCTCAGGAGGGTAGCGCGCTGGGCCACGCCCTTCTCCTCCACCTGGCTCGGGCGGGCATCTCTACGATTGCCACGACCCACTCGTCCGACCTCAAGGTGTTCGCTGCCTCCACGCACCGCGTCCAGAACGCGTCAGTTGAATTCGATATCGAGAGCCTTCGTCCCACCCATCGACTGATCATTGGATTGCCCGGTCAAAGCAACGCGCTGACCATAGCCGAGCGCCTGGGCATGGATCGTACGCTCATAAACGAGGCCCGCCAGTTCCTCACCCCCGCGGACCGCGAGGCTCACGCCCTGCTTAACCAGGTGCAGGCCCAGCTGGCTGACGCGCGCGTGGATCGGGCGGAAGCAGCCAGCCGCCGGGCAGAAGCCGATCAGAAGGCCGGGGCACTCACTGCCGAGCTGGCCTCCATCGAGCGGCAACGGCAGCTGGTCCTCGAAGGTGCAGAGGAGGAAGCAGCCCGCGTACTGAGCGAGCTCCAAACCGAGGCCGACGCTCTACGTCGCGAGCTGCGCACTCTGCGCACTCGGCAACGCCAACCGGCGCCCATTGAGAAGCGGCTGAGCGAGCTGGCCGCCGTCCAAGCTGGTCGCCGCGCCGTCCGCACCGAGGGCACGTACACATTCCAGGCTGGCGATGTCGTGGAGGTCGGACCACTCGCCTCCACCGGTGAAGTCCGCGCCGTCTCGGAAGATGGCCAAACCGCCGAGGTCGAGGTCCGGGGGATGCGTGTCCATGTGCCTATCGCACAGCTCCGCCCTGGCCAGGCCCGCCATCTGCGCGACTCGGATGAGCGAACCTGGAATCGCATCACGGAGCAGGCCATGGCTCGCACATCTCCCGGCCAGATCGAGGCCGAAATCGACCTCCGCGGGCTAACTTCAGAGGAAGCTCGGCAGCGCCTGGAGCAGCACTTAAGTGATGCCGTTCTGACCGGTGTTGGCACCTTACGCGTGATCCACGGCAAGGGCACCGGGGTGCTGCGCGAGACCGTGCGCGAGATCCTCGCGCACCACCCGCTCGTCCGCTCCCACCGCACCGCCGAGGCCCGCGACGGCGGCGACGGCGCCACCCTTGCTGACTTAGCGGTCTGATGGGCGGGCGGCTGGGCACCTTATAATTCTGGCGTGCCGCCGCTCGATGAACTGGTTGCCCAATTGGAGCGTCTGTTTCGAGTGGGCGTAACCCTCCTCGTCACTTACCTGGTCGCGGTCTGGGTTGCCACGATCTGGTGGGTATTCCGCGACATTCGCTCACGCAGTACCGACCCGTGGCTGCAGACCGCCGCCACCTTGCTCGTCGTCTTGCTGAACTTTCCTGGTCTCCTCATCTATTTCATTCTTCGGCCCCAGCAAACCCTGGCCGAGGCCTACTCGGAGAGTCTGGAAGAAGAGGCCTGGCAGCGAGCCGTGGGAGAAGGTCGGAGCTGTCCCGCCTGCCAACAGACCATCGAGCCCGATTACCTGTTCTGCCCCTGGTGCCAAGCGAGATTGCGTCGCGCCTGCCCGCGCTGCGAGCGCCTGATATTTCTACGCTGGCGGCTCTGCCCCTACTGCGGCGCCAATGCCACCGCCGGCGCCGCTGCCCTTCCCGCGCCTACCAGCCACCTGCGCGAATAGGCGCTAGCACAAATTCGGCTTGGGGCTCTAAATCTAGAGCACCAGTTCGCCCACCGTCATCGCTCAGCAGTCGTGGCCAGTGCGAGCGCGAACAGGTTCTCCGGGTCGGTGAACCAGCGCTCTAATCGCATGCCCGCCTGACTCAGCATGTCGTCCGCGCTCTCGCGGGTGAATTTGCACGAGATCTCGGTACGAATGTCGTCCCCAGTCGATAACTCGAGCGTAAGCCGTGCCTTCAGCAGCTCAACTTCTTGTCGCTCCTTGGCGACCAGATGCATTTCGATCCGGGCCTCCGAGCGGTTGTAAAAGGCCCGGTGTTCGAACGTCTCGACCACAAAGTTTCCGTCCAGCTGGCGATTGATCACGCGGAGGACGTTCCGGTTGAACTCGGCGGTGACGCCCGCCGAGTCGTTGTAAGCCGCCTCCAGGCGGGTCACATCCTTCACGAGATCTAGGCCCAGTAGGAACCGATCATTGGGTCCCAGCAAGCCGCGGACCTCCCGCAGAAAGCTCACCCGTTCATCCCGATCCAGATTGCCGATGGTGCTTCCCAAGAAGATCGCCAGGCGCCGATCCTTCGCGGTTGGCACCTGCCCGAGATGCTCGGTGAAGTCGGCGACGACTCCGTGTACCTCCAGGGTTGGGTAGCGGGCTACGAGCCTCCGTGCGCTCTCCCGCAGCGTCTCTTCGCTTATGTCCAGCGGCACATATCGCGTGCGAGAACCGCTGGCGGTCATCGCGTCCAGCAACGTCCGCGTCTTCGTGGACGAACCGGAGCCGATCTCGAGCAGCTCATGAAACTCGCCCCCGGCCATCAGCTCCGGGGCGATGAGCTCCAGGATCGCCTGCTCGGTCCGGGATTGGTAGTACTCCGGCAAGCGGGTGATTTCCTCAAACAAGTCCGAGCCTCGATCATCATAAAAATACTTGCTCGGCAGCGTCTTGGGCGACTGGCGCAAGCCCTGCTCGACCTCTCTCGCCATCGTTTCTACGTAGTCGCCCGGCTGCCAGCGAACATCTATGGTCAGTCGCTCGCCAGAGGCCTCCTTCACGAAGCAGGCTCGGGACTCTTTGGCTCCTCGGTGACTCGGACCTGTACTCGGCGCACCCGGCGCCCCACCGTGGCCACCACTTGAATCGTGCAACCATCCAGGACCACCAGATCGCCCGGCGACGGCACTTTCCCCAGTCGATCGAACACCAGCCCCCCAATCGTGTCGTATTGCATATCGTCGAGATCTAGGTCCAGCGCCTCATTAGCATCGTGGATGCTGACGCCGCCATCCATGATCGCCTCGGTGTCCGAGATCTTCTGGATGGCATCTTCCTCGGTGTCGTATTCGTCCCGGATCTCGCCCACGATCTCCTCCAGGAGGTCTTCAATGGTAACGATGCCCGCCGTGCCTCCGTACTCGTCTACTACCAGCGCGATCTGCGCATGTAGCGCCTGGAAGTCGCGCAAAAGCTCATCGATCTTCTTGCCCTCCGGCACCACGTGGACGGGCCGCGCCAATGCGGCTAATTGGGCCTCAGCACCGGGTGTCCGCAGCGTGGCCGCCAGGTCTCGCAAGTGGACTACCCCCAGGATGTGATCGAGGTCGCCATCGAACACAATCAAGCGGGAGTGGCCCACTTTGATGGCCAGGTCCAAGCCCTCGCTCACGCTGTTGTCCCCACCGACGGCCACGATGTCGACCCGAGGCACCATGATCTCGGAGACGTCCCGATCGCTCATCTCGAAGATGCTAGTGATCATCTCTCGCTCTTCCTGCTCTAGCTCCTCCGTTTCATCTACGAGCTCTACCGCGGTGCGCAGATCTTCCTCGCTGATTGCGAAGCTTTCGCTGGGCGGCTCACCCGTTCGGCCGCGTCGGAACAGCAGCGCGCCAATCAGGCGCTCGATCGCCCGAAACCCAGCGCTCAGGTGGGATACCAGCCGGATCGGCCCGACCAGCAGCTCGCCCGTGTGCTCCGGGTGGACCGATGCGACGCCATGCCCCAGGTCGTACACGATCAGCAGCAAGCTGAATGTGACGGCCATCAGGACCACCAAGGGGATCGGATCAAGACGATAGCGCCAGCCCACATCCACAGTGATCGCGCCGGCGGCGGCCAGCGCCAGTATCAGCAGAAAGCTCACCCCGGACAGCAGTCCCATCGGATCGCGGGCCACGGCGACCATTGCTTGTGCTCGGGAAGCTCCGCGCTGCATCAAGCGCCGCATCATCGCGGCATTGAGGTGGCTGAACGCCGCGTGGCCCGCCGAAGCCACACCCGCTAGCACCAGGCAAACCACGAAGACGATCAGGTGCGCCCAGGGAAAGGCGTTCATCGGCCTATTGATGCGGTGAAAATGAGCGCAAGCCTTTCCGACCGGGCCAAGCACCCATCTCACATCTCCCGCAGGGAGCCATAGGGCGGCGGAAGCCCCCCAATACTTTCAAAGGCCGGGCGGGTGGGCCTTCCTTAATCGAACAGCACGCTAACCGAGCGGTTCTCATGAATGCGGCGGATTGCTTCTCCCAGGAGTGGAGCCACGCTCACCACGCTGAGCTTCCCACACGCCGTATTTGTCAGAGGCACCGTATCGGTCACCACCAGCTCGGCCAGCGAGGACCGGCATAGGTAGTCTGCCGCGTCGGGGGCGAAGGCGGCGTGAGTGGCGCAGGCCCGAACCTCCAGAGCACCCCGGGCTTTCAGCACCTCGGTCGCCTCGATCAATGTGGAACCCGTTGAGATCAGGTCATCTACCAGGATCGCCACTTTGCCCTGCACGTCGCCTACCATGTCCACGATCTCGGCGACGTCTGGCCGCGGCCGCTGTTTGGCCAGGATCGCGAGCGGTAAGCCTAGCCGCTGGCGGAAGTCATTGGCCCGCAACACGCCCCCTGAGTCGGGTGACACCACGACCGTGCCATCCAGGCTGGAACTCCGAAATTGGCGGGCCAAAATCGGGGCTGCCCGCAAATGATCGACGGGGATATCGAAGAAGCCCTCAATAGCGGGCGCATGCAGGTCGATGGTCACTACTCGATTGGCCCCCGCGGTGGCGATGAGATTCGCGACGAGCTTGGCGGAGATGGGCTCGCGGCCGGCGGTCTTCTTTTCCTGCTTGGCGTACGCGTAATAGGGAATTACCGCCGTGATGCGATGTGCCGACGCCCGCTTTACGGCGTCGATCATCAGCAAGAGCTCCATCAGATGGTGATCGACCGGGATGGAGAGTGATTGCATGATGAAAACGTCCGCCCCGCGCACGTTCTCCTCGATACGGATGCGAGTTTCCTCGTTCGCGAATAGACCCACTAGGGCTTGACCGAGATCCATTCCCAAGTGGTCGGCTACATCGCGGGCCAGCTGGGGATGGGCGTTTCCCGTGAAGAGGAGCAAAGCCCCTTCTTCCATGGTTCGCTCCGCGACTACCAGCTGCTCCTCCAACCTCATGAGTTCTCCGCCTTCCCTGATTTTGGTCGTCGGGGTCGCTCGCGCGGGCGTGCTGGGACTCCCACCACGAGCGCGCCGGCCGGTACGTCGCGCGTCACCACGGAGCCCGCACCAGTCATGGCGCCGTCACCCACTTCCACCGGCGCGATGAGCATGGTATCGCTTCCCACGAATGCATCAGCACCGATGGTCGTCGCATGTTTGTCAACGCCATCGTAGTTGACCGTCACTACCCCGGCGCCGATATTAACGCCGGGCCCCACCTGCGCGTCGCCCAGATACCCGAAATGGTGCATCTGTGTGCGTGCCCCCAGGGCACTGTTCTTGACTTCGGAGAAGCTGCCGATCGCCACGTCTTCGCCGAGCTCCGAGCCCGGCCGCACCCGCCCGTAGGGG
>DASXTD010000489.1:0-9880 GCA_036505655.1 Chloroflexota bacterium | reverse complement strand
CGGCGCAGGATGGCTGATGGCAGACGATATCGGCGTGGGCGGACGACACCACGACGTTCGCGATGCTATCGACTACCACGTGGAGCGCGTTGACGGTGATGCTGCCAGCCGTCGAAGTGTCCTGCTCGTTGATCACGACCTTGCCATTGGGGAGGGCGATGGTCTGGTTGGGCTCACCAGTGACCGATACCGACTGCCCATTGATAGTGAGCCCAACGATTTCTGAACTGCCGGATACGGAGGCCTTCGCGCCGTTGCATTGTGCCTTGGCGGAAGATCGGAGGAAATCGGCGGTGATGTGGTTGCCGCCAACCGTCAGGTCGAGATCAGCTACCGAGGCTTCCGCCCCGCTGCTGTCGCCCTGGCCCATGTCGCCCTGGCCCACGGTGGCTGCGTGCAGGACATTCGCCGTAAGCAGACCAGGGACACTCGCGGTGAGCAGCGTCGCATTTAGGGCGCCCCCTTCCTGCGGCAGAGGGCCAGTGTCGGCCAGGGTCACGGAGGTGCCCAGCACGGTTGTCTGGATCACCGTCGCCTGGCCACTGTAAGCCGTCGCCGGGGCGGCCGCGGCTGGCATGGCCGGTCCCGCCGCCAGGGCGATCAAGCCAAAGACGAGGGTAGAAATCCCCCATCTGGCTCCTTTCTTTCGAAGCATGACTCTCTCCATATTTGGGCTCGAAGAGCCCAACATGCCGAAGTACGTTAGTGGGATGACATGTGTACTTGGGTAGTCCACCCCCCTTTCCCCCAGATGACGTGGGTGAGTGAGGGTCGAATGTCGAGAAAGCGCACCCATGGACAGAACGATTTGCGGTGTTGAGTTGTTACCTACTAGGTAGCTAAATAGCTCGATACCTAGACCGGCAATACGTTCCGAGGTTCCCCAACGACGACGGTTCGATCCGTCGGATAGACGCAGAGATAGTCTGGTCTACAGCTTGGGAATTCGACGGGCGGTCGGTCAGTCGGCCCTTTAAGGCTGGAAGACGGCGATGCACTTCTCTGAGTTGAAGATGTAGCAGTCGGCGTACACCAGGATGTCGGCCTGGCGGCCTTCCATGGCGCCGGCCAGACAGACCCAGTTCAGCACCTCGTGCTGACCCGCATCGCGCATTTCCTCGGGCGTTAGGTCCCGCCACTTCCACTGCTCGCCTTCCGCCAGCTCCTGCATCCGCTGGCGGTCCGTCTCCGTGTCGGGCCACAGGAAGTTGTTCTTCTTGGTCAGCGAGGCGTGCGACCAGCTGGATGATCCGATGACCACCGCCCGGTAAGGGCTTTCACTGATGACCTTCGTGACCTGCTTGCCCAGGTCGTAGCAGCGCCACGGCATCGGGCCGGGCGGCGCCTCTTCCTCGTCGGGCTCCAGGTCGCGCACGCGCCCCGGGTTGTGGGGCTTCCCTGGCCCTGGGATGCGCATCTCACTCCCGTAGCAGTTGACCGCGATCGGGACGACCGGGTACGGGAAGCCGCGCTCGTCGAGGTCGAGGTACTCAACGGTGGAGGCGAAGGCATGGCCGTAGCTCTCCCGGTGGGTGAATTTCCAGCAGGTGGCTACGTCGAACCCGCCGCGAATCAATCCGCGGGAGACGTAGTTGCCCGCCTCTTGGGCACCCTTAATAGTGAAGGGAGGCTTTTCGGGCATCTTCACGGCCATCGGCAGTCCGCCACCACCGCCCAATCGCCGCGCACATTCCACGTCGTCCATGGCAAATACGGCAAATGGTGGTAGGCAGTCCTCGTGGAAGACTTCGTATTGATCGTCGCCGAAAATCACGACAAAGTCCGGATTGAATGCATCGATCGCGGCGCGCGCTTTCCGATATCCCGCCTGGAGCTTTTCCTGGTAGGCGCGGGCGTATGCCATCCCCTCGTCGTCAGCCCATTCTTCCTGCATCTTGGCGGGCCAGTTCTTGGGATCTTTGAGGTGGGCCGGGGTGGCCTCGTTTTTCAAGTTGTGCTTGAGAAACACTTCAGTCAGGGTTTCGGGCGGCCCGGCGATTCCGGGGCCATGACTGCAACCAATTCCGAGAATCTCGCCCATGCCAATCCCTCCTGACGACCCGGGTTAGACGGACGCTTCCCTATTGAATCCCGATGCCGTTCCGCTCGTTTGACGGATTGAGAGAGGGTACGTCCGGCCCTCAGGCACGTCAAGCCGTGTTCGCCGCCAGTTCGCAGCGCGTGTTGCAGGAGACGGTCCCATTCCGGCAAGCTCCGCCGGACAGCAAAACGGGAGCAGTCGGAATGGTGGGTGCGCGCCGGGCAGTCCACGGTCTTCTCTTCGTTACTCTCGGACTGACCTCCTGCGCCGGGACTCCGCCGTCTAGCGCCCCCTCGGCTTCTCCCGCTCCGCCGAGTAGCGAAGGACGCACGCTAATCGTCCTGGTCGGGGCAGAACCAGCGAGCATCGCCGCGCGGCCACTGGTTTCCGCGGGCACCTCCCTTCGCTTCCAGCAGCGCGTCGTGAACGCATTGCCCGCGGTCATCGATGCGAAGGGCGTTGCCCAGCCGGAGCTCCTGACGACCCTGCCTACCCTTAACACGTCCAGTTGGCAAGTCTTTCCCGACGGGACCATGCAGACCACCTACGCCCTGCGCCCCAAACTCACCTGGCACGACGGCGAGCCGCTCACCTCGGAGGACTTTGCCTTCTCCTGGCATCTCTATTCCCATCCTGACCTCGGCGCCGCGAACCAGCAGCCACTGACGTTCATGTCCGATGTGACCGCGGTCGACCGCGAGCACTTCACGATCAAGTGGAAGCGACCTTATCCTGACGCGGACAACCTGGCCGGCACCACGCGCGAGTTCCCCGCCATGCCACACCACATCCTGGGGCCGGCTCTGGACCGGATGGCCACCGGCGGGAAAGAGTCGTTCGTCAGCAATCCGTATTGGACGCAGGAATTCGTCGGACTCGGACCGTACCGAATCCTGAACTGGCAGTCTGGTTCGTACATTGAATTCGCGCGCTTTGAGAACTATGCCCTGGGCCCCCCCAAGATCGGAAAACTCGAGATGCGCTTTGGGCAGGATGCCAACGTTACGGTGGCCAGCTTGCTTTCGGGTGCTGTCCACCTGGTGGCCTCTCTCGACAGCACCGAAGCTCTCCGACAAGAGTGGTCCCAGACTCACGCCGGCCGCATCCTCGACTCGATCGCTTCTTTGAACTTCGTCTCGTTCCAGATGCGACCGGAGTATGTGAGCCCGACCGCGACCCTCGACGTTCGGATCCGCAGAGCCATGGCACATATGGTCGATAAACCGACCCTGGTGGAAACCGTGTACGCGGGGCAGGCAATCCCGACCGACACCCCGATCTGGACGGGATCGGCGTGGGGCCCGGCGGTGGACAGCTCCATTCCTACCTATCCGTTCGACCTCAGGGCGGCCGAAAGTCTGATGAATCAGGCCGGGTTCACCAGAGGCCAGGACGGCTTCTATCGAAACAGTGAGGGTCGCCTCCCTCCCATTGAAGTCATCACCATCACCGTCCCGGACAAAATCCAGTCAGCGGAGGTGGTGGCCGAGTGGTTCAAGACCGCCGGCGTCGATTCGACGCGGAAGACGATTCCCGCCGCTCAGACGCAGGACAATGAGGTTCGGTCCGTTTATCCCGGCGTCCTGGTGAACGCGAGCGGCGCCGGTGAGTCGGCGCTCATCAACCTGCTCGCGACTACCTCCATCTCCTCAGCCAGCAATCGCTGGGTGGGCAGTAATCGGGGCGGTTGGAGCAATCCAGAGTACGACCGCCTGCTGACGATATTCAGCACGACCCTGGATCGCAACGAGCGGATGGAGCTCGTTCGATCGATGCTCAAGATCTACAGCGAAGAGATGCCGCTCATTTCGACGTTCTTCTCCACGGGAAAAGACGCCATGCTCAACGAGCTGAAAGGCCCGGTCGCCACGGCGCCGGAAGCAAACATGCCCTGGAACATCCAAGAGTGGTATTTCGAATAGCTGGCTTTGGGTAGCCCCGGGCTGACTATTGGTTGTGCGGGTTTGCGGTAGGCCGGTCGTTTGCGGCAATCTCTCCGAATGGGGAAGATGAGAGTCGGCATGGTTCGCGCGCATTGGGTGATACTCAGCCTTTTCGTGCTAACACTTGCTCTGACAGCTTGCGCAGGAGCGGGGCCGGCTTCCCCTGTGACGGCCCCTCCCGCCGCGCCTGGCAGCGAAGCGCGCACATTGGTGGCCCTGGCCGGAAATGAACCAGCCAGCATCGCCGCGCGCTCCTTCTCTCCCGCCGGCACGTCCATCCGTTTCCAGCAGCGCGTGGTCAATGCCCTACCGGCCCTTATTGATGCCAAGGGCTCGCCCCAACCCGAGCTCCTGGCGAGCCTACCTGCCCTGAACACGCAGAGCTGGCAGGTGTTTCCTGACGGCACAATGCAAACGACGTACGCGTTGCGGCCTAACCTCACCTGGCATAACGGCGAGCCTCTCACTTCCGAGGACTTTGTGTTCTCGTGGCGCGTCTATTCCAGTCCGGATCTTGGTCTGGCCAACCAGCCGCCGATGACGTTCATGTCCGACCTTACGGCGGTCGACCGTGAGCACTTCACCATCAAATGGAAGCGGACCTATCCGGACGCCGACAACCTCTCCTACACCCAGCGCGAGCTTCCGCCCTTGCCCCAGCACATCCTTGGGCCGGCCTTTGACAAGATTGCAACTGGGGACCGCGAGGCATTCGTGACGAATCCGTACTGGACGCGGGAGTACGTGGGGCTCGGTCCGTATCGCATCACGAATTGGGAATCGGGCGCCTTGATCGAGCTTGTTCGCTTCGAAGGCTATGCGCTAGGTGCTCCTAAGATTGGTCGCCTGGAGATGCGATTTGGGACGGACGCCAACGTCACGGTGGCCAACATGCTCGCGGGCACCGTTCACTTTGCCTCCTCTCTGGACAGCACGGAGTCCCTGAGGCAGGAGTGGTCCAGAACCAACCGCGGCCGCTTCTTGGACTCCATCAATGCCGTGAATTTCCTCGCCTTCCAGCTCCGACTGGAGTACGCGAACCCGACTGCGCCCATGGATCCTCGCGTCCGCAAAGCGATTGCCCATATGGTGGATAAGCAGACCCTCGTCGATACCGTGTTTGGGGGGAACGCACTGCCGACCGACACGCCGGTTTGGATCGGCTCGCAGTGGGGAGCAGCAGTGGACAGCTCCGTCCCGATCTATCCATTCGATCTCCGGGCAGCCGAAACCTTGATGACTCAGGCCGGCTACCGCAGGGGCGCGGATGGCTTTTACGGCGGGCCAGAGGGTCGCATCGCGCCGCTCGAAGTCGTCTCGACGGCGACCCCAGACAAAATCCAGACGTCCGACGTTGTCTCCGACTGGCTGAAGGCGGGCGGCCTGGACAGCAGCCGGCGGTCGATCCCCAACGCCCAAACCTCGGACAACGAGGTCCGCTCGACCTATCCAGGGGTGCTCGTCATCAGTAGCTCACCGGGAGAGACAGCCCTCAGCACCCTCCTGACGAGCGCGTCGATCTCCTCGGCCGGAAACCACTGGGTGGGCGGCAACCGTACCGGCTGGAGCAATCCCGAGTACGACGGACTCCTTAACGCGTTCAGTACAACGCTGGACCGGAGTGAGCGGGTTATGCAGGTACGCCAAATGCTCCGCGTCTACAGCGAAGAGCTGCCGTTTGTCTCGTTGTTCTTTAGTACAGGTAAGGACGCCGTCGTCAGCGCCATAAGAGGCCCGGGCTCGACTGCGCCCGAAGCGAACGCCGCCTGGAACATTCACGAATGGTCTTTCGAGTAGGTCCTCGCTAGGGAGCCCTCAATTGACAGTGGCACCAGGGCAGGGCTACCTTAGCGAAATCTACTCACCGTTCATTGTTCGTAGGAGTCATAGACCAACGCGCGAGATTGACCGAAGTGAAGATGACTGGGAGGGATGCCCATGAAAATCGCTCGGATGCCAACGTTCATGATGTTCGCGGTGCTCGCGGTCACAGCCTGCGCCAGCCCGCGGGGGGTGGAGCAATCAGCGCCGAGCGCCCCGTCAGCTGCTGCCCCGAGCCGCCCGCTGGTCATTCTGAGCAAGGGTGAGCCGTACGCGCTCGCATTACGGGCTTTCCAGACCGTCGGTGGTGGCTCCTATCCCCACCTGGTGCTAAACGCTAACCTCGATAACCAGGGCCAGGACAGCGTGCCGTTCCCGGAGCTGGCCGAGTCACTGCCTCAGCTCAACACGGCCACCTGGCGGGTATCGCCGGACGGCACCATGGACACGACCTATCACCTCAAGCCCGGTCTGGTCTGGCATGACGGGACTCCACTCGAAGCCGCTGACTTCGCCTTCGCCTTGAAGGTCTATGCCAACCCGCTTTCGGGCTCCGCAACAGTCGCACCCGTAGGCGAGATGCAAGAAATCACCACTCCGGACAGTCGCACGGTCGTGATCCATTGGCGCCGCCTGTTTCCAGGCGCCGGGACCATGTATTCACGCACTCAATCCGGATTTGGGCCGCTCCCCCGCCACATCCTGGAGCAGTCCTACGCGCAGGAAAACTTTGAGGCTTTCACCAATCACCCATTCTGGACGGACGAGTTCATTGGTCTGGGTCCGTACCGGTTGGAGAGATGGGAACGCGGGCAGGAGATCGATGCAGTTGGGTTCGATCACTTCGTTTTCGGCCGGCCGAAGATCGATCGGCTGCGCATCCTGGTTGCGAACGACGCCAACGTGGCCGTCGCCAGCCTGTTGAGTGGCGACGCACACATCGCTCTCGACTATGCGCTGTATTACCCGGAGGGAGCCGTCTTACGGCAGGAGTGGGCTGCCAACAACCGCGGCACCGTCCTGTTCAGCCCCACTTTGTTCTACTTTGACCAGATTCAGCTCCGACCGGATCAGGTCTCGACTTCAGCGCTGCGGGATCTGCGTTTCCGGCAGGCGTTGGCGCATGGATTGGACAAGAACGGACTCAACGACGCGCTCCTGGGAGGAACGGCCGTCGTAACGGACGGGCTGCTTTCCCCCCGCGCGAGCTACTACGCCTCCATCGAGCCTTCTATCACGAAGTACCCTTACGATCCTCGAAGGGTCCAGCAGATCCTGGACGGGATGGGCCTGCAGCGGGGGACGGACGGCTACTACCTGGGATTGGAAGGCCAGCCGTTTCAGCTGGACATCCTGAGCCTGGTGAATCCCACTTCGGACTCGCAGAACGCCATCATCGTGGAGGGGTACCGCAGGATGGGCCTGAACGCGCAGGGGCGTATCTTGCCCGCGGCGCTGTTCGGGGATGGGCAGACCCGGGCTTCAATGGGCGCTATGCAGCTGACTGGCGGCTCTGGGTTTGAGCGCGCCATGGGCGGGCTCAGCACCGCCTCGATTAGCCGTCCGGAAACCCGCTGGCAGGGCTCGAACCGGACCGCCTGGTCCAATCCCGAATACGACCGGCTGTGGGACCTCTACAACACCACCCTGGACGTGGCTACTCAGGTCCAGCTCCTCGCCCAGATGGAAAAGATCATCAGCGACGACGTGCCCTGGATTCCCCTCTATTACACGCCGCTGATCACGCCCTACGTGACAGCATTGACTGGCCCGGCCCAGCGTACCTACGGGGATACCGACACCCTCGCCCGGATCTGGGAATGGCAGTGGACCTCGTAATCAGGAGCTACTGCCACTCCCAGAGGTAGCTGTTCCAGGTAAAGGAGCCGCCCTGCCCATAGCTGCCGGGGCCGACCAGGCCGGGAGCGACTGCCTCGGTATTGGCAGTAAAGAGCAGCGAGATGCACGCGACCTGGTCCGTGAGAATCTGCGCCAGCTCGATGGCGAGCCGGTTGCGCTCGGAGCGGTCCAGGCTGCCAGCGAAGGTCTGGCGCAGACGATCAAAGTTTGGGTCAGAGAAGCCGGCCCGGTTGCTCCCCACCCAGTTGTTCTGGGGCGTCGCGACGGTGCGGGTGAGATAAGAGTCGAACTGGCTCTCGCCTGAACCGCCCTGGCCGCTATAAAAGCCGGAGAAGCCATTCCGCACTTCTCCGCTGGAGCTTTGGGCAATTGGTACGGTGGCCTCTGTCGTGTCGAGACCGGCCTGTCGCCAGCTCGCCGCGATGATCTGAGCCTCTTTGACGAAGGCCTCAGTGTTATTAGCCTTGAGCTCGACGGTCAAGCGCTCGCCGTTAGCCGCCGCATAGTTGCCGTCAGGGCCTTTGGTGAACCCGGCTTCATTCATGAATTGCTCGACGCGACGCAAGTCGTACGGGTAGTGGGCAATCACGCGATCCAGGTCCGCGTAATAGGTCGCGGTGGGCAGGATCGGGCTGTCGGCGATGATGCTCTTCCCTGAATAGACGGTGTCGTTGACGGCGCTTCGATCCAGGGCGTGGGCGAAGGCTTTGCGGACCGGGAGCTGCTGGAGCGCTTTGGGATTCAAGAAATCGGGCCGATGCTGAACCTCGACGCGCCGCCATCCGCCCGGGATCCACAGCACGCTGCCGGGCCAACCCTGCTGGGCCAGCACGTCGGCCTGCTCCGGGTACATGGTGAACGGTATGGTGACGTGCGCTTCGCCAGCTAGTACGGTAGCCAACACGCCGATGGGGTCCGCGTTGAAGGCCAGGCGGATACGATCGATCTTGGGCCGCCCGAGCACATATCCGTCGAACGCGGACGCGTCCACGAACGCGCCCTGCTCCCAATGATCGACTTTCCAGGGCCCCAGCCCGACGTACTGCGTCGTCCAGTAGGACTGCTTCGTGAAGGCGTCGATGTCCCCGCGTCCGAAAGACTCCTCCAGGATGTGGGTGGGCAGAGGTGGAAATCCGGTGGTGAGTCGGTCAGCGTCCGGGAAGGGCCGCTTCCAGCGAATGATCACCGTGGCGGGGTCGGGGGCGGTCACCTCCTCGATCTCGGAGATCGGTACCGTGTTCACGTGGCCCAGCTCCGGGGTGGCGTACACCCGCCAGGAAAAAGCGAAGTCGTTGGCCGAGAGGGGTGCCCCATCGTGCCAGACTGCCTGTCGCAGCCGATGGGTGGTTTGCATCCGACCGTCCGGCAGGACCAGCCAGTTATCCGAATTGAGCCGGGGCAGGTCGGTTTCCAGATAGGGGTGGGCGATTTCCCGTTCGTCGATGTAATCGAGGTTGGCGTTGAATAGATCGCGGGCGGCGGCGTCGCCCAACGCGGGGACGGCGGGAATGATCTTTACCGACAGGCTCGGCGGTTCGCCTCGCGTGACTACTACCAGCCTGCGCTGCTGAGTTGAACGCGGCTCGTCGGTTTGAGGAGCGGACGGACCGCCGGCCGGGCCACAGGCGGCCAAAATGGCCAGCGAAAACAGGCCCAGAATGCCACCCAAGCCGCGCCACCGGACCATAGCCGCCCCTCAGGGTCCAGAGTGGCCGACTATAGTACTCGCAGGGGAGCCCGTCAAACGTTTGTCTGGCGGCATGAGGCAGGGCTAGAATCGGCGCGACGCGCGTTCGTTCAAAGGAGGCCGGCGATGGTACAGATCGAAGATAAGCCAGCGGCGCCTACAAAGGAGATCACCACTCCTTCGGCACCGGCCAAACGCGTTGGTCCCAGCGACCTTCGCCAGCTGATTCCTGCGCTCGGCCTGCGGGAATACTGGTACCCGGCGCTCGAAGACAGGAAAGTCAAGGGCAAGCCCATCGGCGTCAAGATCTGTGGCGAGGACCTGGTCTTCTTCCGCGGTGAAGACGGCCAGGTGGTCTGCCTCTGGAACGTTTGCCCCCATCGGGGCGGCAGCCTCATGCACGGCGATTGCCATTTCCCGGGCACCATTTCATGCCCGTATCACGGCTGGACGTATGACGGGGAAGGCAATCTCCTGGCCGTTTTGCCCGAAGGACCAGATTCCAAGATGCCGGGTAAGGTGCGCGCC
>DASXTD010000488.1:0-1733 GCA_036505655.1 Chloroflexota bacterium | reverse complement strand
GACTGGCCCGAGACGTAGGGCATGACGTAGTAGAGGAACCCACCCGCCTCACCGGAATCGAGAAGGGGCAGGATGTGGGGGTGCTGGAACTGGGCGGCGGTCTCGATCTCGTACAGGAAGCGCTCGGGCCCGAGCGTGGCGGAGAGCTCGGGCCGGAGCACCTTGAGGGCGACGGGGCGGTGGTGCTTCAGATCCTGTGCGAGGTAGACCGTCGCCATGCCGCCGCGGCCGAGCTCGCGCTCGATGCGATAGCGATCGCGGAGGGCTTCGGAGAAGGCAGGATCGATGGCGGCCACGGTGGTTGCCGGCGAGGAGACAGGTGGAATGTGTAGGGGCTATTGGCTATTGGCTATTGGCCGCTCCTTTACCCGAGGGGCTCATGGTCCATTACTATGATCTCATCACGGTTTGTGAACAGCCAAGCCCCTCGCCGACGTAAGGGAAAGTTCACGAGCGGCTTACCTTAGGCGTCTTGACGAGGTCGGTACCTCCCGATATGGTAGCCCCACATCGAAAGGGCGACGGTCCTCGCCTCCTCCGCGACGCCTCTCTCCCGACGCCACGAAGACTCCAGGACCGGCGAGCCGCCGCCTGAAGACCGTGAAGAACTGACCAGATGTCTCTCGAAGGAACGGACAGGAGGAGGACGATCATGCCAGCGCAATCCACCATAGTCCCGCAGCAGCAACTCATCGACGCAGCCAAGGCCCCCGTGCAGGCCTACAACGACAAGAACTGGGCTGCCTTAAGAGCCAGCGTCAGCCCCGACTTCGTGTACGACGAAGTGGCCACCAACCGTAAGGTTCAAGGGATCGACCAGGTGATCCCTCTCTGGCAGGGCTGGGCCACGGCTTTCCCCGATTCAAAGGCCACCTTCGACCGCGAGCTCGCCAGCGGCAACACCGTGGTGTTCGAGGTCACGTGGCGAGGCACCCACAAGGGACCGCTTCAAACGCCCAACGGTCCGATCGCCGCGACCGGCAAGCGCATCGAGGTCCGGGCCTGCATGGCCATTGAGGTTGCTGATGACAAGGCGAAGGCCCAGCGCCAGTACTTCGACATGGCCACGCTACTGCAGCAGATCGGCGTCGCTGGTTGAGCGTCGCGCCCGGCGCGGATTAGGCGTGCCGGTGCGGCCGAGAAGTGAGTGGAAGGGCCCGGCGCTACTTCGGTAGTGTCGGGCCCTGGTTCGTTCTGGCGCTACACCCAGCCCATCGCAAATCTGATTTGCCACCACTAAGATCTGCTCTGGTATGGAGTCAATAAACGCATCCGCGACGCTCACGACTCACCGGTGGACCGTCCGCCTGTTCGCCGTATTCGGGCACGCCGACATCACCTCCGAGCTCGAGAAGATGGTCCGCGAATCCGGGGTGCGGACCGGCGTGCTCACGGTGCAGCTAGTGGGGTCGACCGGTGCGATTACCACCATCGAGTACGAGTCCGGCGCACTGAGCGATCTGCGGCGCGCCCTGGATGTGATCGCACCGGCGGACGCCGAGTATGCCCACAATGCCCGCTGGGGCGACGGGAACGGGTTCTCCCACGTCCGGTCCGCCCTGCTCAAGACCAGCCTATCGCTGCCGGTGGTGGAAGGGGAGCTCGCGGTGGGGACGTGGCAGCAGGTGGTGGCGATCAACCTCGACAACCGGGAGCGGATGCGAGAGCTGGTCGCGGTGCTGGTCGGCGCTTAAAGTTGGTGGCCCGCGAAAGTGTCACCCTGACCGAGCGCA
>DASXTD010000487.1:0-5214 GCA_036505655.1 Chloroflexota bacterium | reverse complement strand
GGCGATGTACTCGTTGTAGGCCCGCAACAACGCGAGGTAGAGGTCGTCATCCTTGGCGTCGCGGAGTGTTCCATCGTTCCCGGTGAACATGATCTCCGCGTCAATTCCG
This sequence comes from Chloroflexota bacterium, assembly GCA_036505655.1. Taxonomy (GTDB): domain Bacteria; phylum Chloroflexota; class UBA6077; order UBA6077; family SHYK01; genus DASXTD01. The sequence continues at coordinate 5,105 of DASXTD010000487.1, read as the reverse complement.
TCGCGGTCCTGCTCTTCGAGGCGCTGCTGGGGCGTCCCGTTGCCGAACGGCTCGGAGAACCTGGGGACCTGGTAGGGCATTTCGTCGAACGGAACTCCCACGTTGCGGGTGAGGCCAATGCCATGGGGCTCACCGCCATCAACGACAACTGCATCCGACCCGTGGGGCAGCCTGATCACCTTGGGCCCACGATCCCGCCACTTGGCTGGCACTCGGTGCGCCCAGACCTCGGGGCTCAGATCGATGTGTGAGTCAGCGGAGATGACCTTATATTCGCGTGCCATAGTGGCTCCTTTTCGAACGGCCCCTACCTGGCCAAGTCTCGGTTGTTGAAACCCGATCCCGCTGCGCTTCTATCCCGGCGGATGCCTTGCTGGTGGCTTAATGAGCGAGCTTTACCGTGTCTGTGTTGTAGGTAACAGGTGGCATCGTGCATTCGACGCCTTCGGCGCGGTTCCGCTCGATGAAGTAGCGGCGAACCTCCGGGTCTTCGTCTTCGTAGTCGATCAGCGCGCCACCTTCTCGCGCGGGGACCATCACCCCCACGTCGCGTTGCATAGCCAGCGGACTGCTGCTGCTGCCATATAGGGCGACGTGGCGAGCCGAGGAATTTCCCGTGCTCATGTGCTGGTGGAACCAGCCATCGGGCGGCGAGTAGATACTGTTGGGGCCCCAATCGACGTGGATGGTTTTATCGGCATGGCCGTCTTCCCACGGATGGACGCCCAGACGATGATCCCACAAGTTGACGTAACCATGGCCTTTTAGTCCGACGAGCACCGCGCCGGGACCGTGGAAATGAGCCTTGTGATAGCGACCGACCGGCCACTCGGAGATGTGGCCGGACGGGAAACCTCCGGCCATGCGATACCCGGTCAATTGGCCTCCGGCCACTTTGTGTTCCATGTCGTCGACGAACTCCTCATTGACATTCGGAATGAAGTTCGTGAACCAGGTGCTGGGATGATAGCCGCCCGGTTGGACCCGGTTATCGGTGCGGCTGAAGTAGTTGTCGCTGCCGTTATACAGATCGAGGAAGTCGAAATCGCAATTGAAAACGAACTCCAACTGGCTCTCCGGAATGGGGGTATCGGTGTCGCTGTTGCCGGTCTGAAAGAGCCCGCTCATGAGGCGGGGCGCGGTGGTTACGCCGAAGTAAAGCACTGGCTCTCGACCCACGTTGAACATCCGGTAGTAGGTGTTCTTGGGTGGGGCGAACAGGCTGCCTTTACCCCATTCGAAGGTCCGTTTGGGACCATCCTTCTGCCAGAGCTCGGTGGCCCCGCGGCCCTGGAGGATCAAAGTGAACTGCTCGTAAAGGTGATGCTGGACGTCGAGCGCCTCGCCGGGCGGGATCTCGCAGACGAACATGCCCAGCTCGGACTGATGAGTGCCATTGAGCTCGAAGAAGGTGCCGAGGCCCTTGCCCGTGCGCGTCCACGGTTTACGGGGCGCGGCAGTGACGTCGGAAATGCCCGCCACCGCGAAGTGGATCGGGATGCCTTCCCGCCGCATCCAGCGGTAGTAGGGCAGGTGCTCCCGAACTTCCAGGTCGGGCGGGTTAATGCTTGGTTCAATCTGACTCGTCTGCATGATGACGCCTTTACCGGTTGGTCGGGAGTGTGCGGTAGGTGACCGGGGGCATGGTGCACTCGACGCCCTCGCGGCGGTTCGCTTCGATGAAGTAGCGGCGCACCTCGGGGTCCTCGTCTTCATAATCGAGGAGCCGGCCGCCTTCCGAGTACGGAATGCTGAGATCGGTTTCGCCGTCGCCGTCCGCGCGGCCGCGGGTCATGAGGGGGAGGGCGCCTCCGTACACGGCGACGTGGCGGGCCGGGACATTCCCGGTGCTCATGTGCTGGTGCCAGTAGCCATCCGGCGGCACGTAGATGCTGTTGACTCCCCATTCGACCAACTCGACCTGGTCGCCGTGCCCTTCCTGCCAGGGGTGGGGGCCGAGCTCGTGCGGCCACAGGTTGACGTACCCGTGGCCTTTGAGGCCGACCAGCACGGCCCCTGGGCCATGGTAGTGAGCTTTGTGATATCGACCAACGGGCCACTCACCGAGGTGTCCCATGGGGAAGCCACCGGCCATCCGGTACCCCGTGACCCGGCCGCCGGCAACCTTGTGGTTGCGCGGATCGACAGTCTCTTCGTAAACGTCGGGGATGTAGTTGGTGTACCAGACGTTTCCCCCGTAGCCGTTCTCCTTGGTCGGGGCCGCTGTCGCGATGTGGCGGTCATCGGAGCGAGCGAAGTAGGTTTCGCCCCCGTCGTACAGCTCGCGGAAGTCGTGGTCGCTGGTGAACACGTACTCGAACTGGCTGGTGGTGCTTACGCCGCTGCCAGTGCCACCACCAGACGGGAACATCCCGTTCATGAGTCGGGGCGCGGTCGTGACGCCGAAGTAGAGCACGGGCTCCGAACCTAGGTTGTGCATGCGGTAGTAGGTGTTCTTGGGCGGTGCGAACAGGCTGCCCTTGCCCCATTCGAAGGTGCGCTTGGGGCCGTCTTTCTGCCAGATCTCGGTAGTGCCATTGCCTTGCATGATCAAGGTGAACTGCTCGTACAGGTGGTGCTGGACGTCCAACGATTGACCGGGCGGGATCTCGCAGACGAACATGCCACGCTCGGCCTGATATGTCCCGTCGAGCTCGAGAAAGACGCCTTTCCCTTTACCCGTCCGCGCCCAGGGAGCCCGGGGCACCTCCGTAATGTCGGAAACGCCCGCCACTTCGAAGTGGATCGGGATGCCTTCGCCGCGCATCCAGGCGTAGTACGGGAAATGCACCCGCTGGCCGAGATCTGACGGCTGATACGTGGTCCGAGTCTGACTCGCCATTGTTAAAGTTACCCCTCCCTCAACCCCTCCCCTGCGAGGGGAGGGGCGCAAAACACATTGGGGGCTGTGCCCCCAAGCCCCCTGAAACGGGATGCTGGTACGGACTCTTCACTTTAACTCTCAACTGGCGCGATGGGTCCGTCTTCAGGCGGCGAGTAGAGCCAGGACTTCGTGGACGAGATGCATGTGCAAAGCAGTTGGGCCGGGATTCGGACCGACCTCGTCGGGAACCGAGGCTGTAGTCCGCTTTTCGGCCTGGGTCTTGCGGTCGGCCGCGATGGCTTTCCAACCGCCGGGCTCGGTCAGTGCTCGACGGACCTCGCGCCATTCCAGCCAGTGGATGTCGCCGGGGGCCAGCACCTGCATGTCGACCAATCGCCTCGACGTCCGGCGGACGAAGTCTTCGAGGCGAGCGCCGCCCTCTTCGCGGATTAATTGCATTGCCTCTTTGAGTACCGCGGCGCCGTCTTCTACGGCGGCAGCCACCTTGTCGCGGCCTTCGGCACTGGCGGGCATGTCATCCAGGCGACTCTTCAGCAGGGCAAAAGAACCGACGACTGCGCGATCCGCCACGAACCACTGCATCTCGCGGACGCGTCGCGCCTGGCGGAACCGCTCGGCGACCTCAGCGGGCGAATCCGGGAGGTCCTCCGCCATCCAGGCGCTGTAGCCTTGGACTTCCGGTTTGATGGCCTTTTCCCACGGCCCCCGAATGTTGCGAGTGAACCGCAGGCTGGCGTCGCGCAACAAGCCCAACTTGGTCTCGGGTTCGCGCTCGGCGATACCGGAGGGAACGCTGGCCACGTAGAGCTCACCATCGATGAGCTTGGGACGAATCTGGTAGAGCGGGTAGTTCAGGCTCACCAGCCCGCGAGTGAGCCCGCCGGTGAGGGCATAAACCTCGAGCGTGAAGTCGAGGGGTCGAGGCCGGGCCGGGAGTGGGCTCGCTGCCCGAAACCAGAATAGGGTTTCATCGGCTGCTGGCGCCCAGGGGCGCTCCGTTATCGCCACCAGGTAGCACCTGGAAGCAGACTATCAGTCCGTTGCGCCGACACTTGATGCACTATTCCGTCGCCGGGACCTACGCTATGACAGAGAGGGTGCGGAGCGCGCTCGAACCGTCGTAGATCTGATCCCAGGAATCGCCGCGGTCATCGCTTGCCCAGACGCCGGTCCCGATGGCCGCGTAAAGGCGCGAGTCATCCTCGGGATCGCCCACCAGGCCCCAGACCATGGGCTCCAGGCTGTTCCCCAGCCCGCCGGTCATCTGCTGCCAGGAGCGGGCGCCGTCCTCGCTGCGGTAGATGGCAGACTTGGAGCCGCCATCCCGAATCCAGGAAGGCGGCGAACCGTTGGCGGTAGCCAGGAAGAGTGAAGTGGCTGCTCCCGGCTGCACTACGAAGTCATGGAAGAAGTCGCGAGTCACGCCGTCCTGGCGCATGATCCAATCGTGGCCGCCGTTCTCGCTGCGGTAGAAACCGCGCGCGGTGGTCACGTAGAAAAGCTCATCCTGGACCGGATCGCGGTTGACGACGTGGACGTCGAGGTACTCGATTCCTTCGGAGAGGTCTTCCCAGGTCAAGCCACCATCCCGGGTACGGACGACGCCACCGTGCTCGATGCCGAGCAGGATGTCCATCGGGTCTTTGGGATTGACGTTGATCGTCTTAACGTGCCCTTCGTGGCACTCATCGCCGGGGAAGAACCACTGCTCCTGGATCTCTTCGGGCATCTGGCGGAGCGCTTCGATCTCCTGCCAGCTGTCCCCGCCGTCGGACGAGCGGTAGAGGCCTACGGGCTCAGTGGCCGCGTAAATGGTTGTCGGCTGAAGTGGTAGCGCGGCCGCCATGGCTCGCACATCGATCTCGATCACCCGGTCCCAGTGGGCGCCGCCATCGCTGGAAGAGTAGACGCCGTCGTGGGGCACGCCACAGAAGATGCTGCCGTTTGGCAACACCACGATGTCCTCGATCGGTTTTCCAGGCAGCGAGGAGCCCGCGAGCTCCCACTTGGTGTCATTTTCCTTCAATAGCACTACGCCATCACCAGTGCCCACGCACATCTTGCGGTGCATTCCCATATCAATCCCTCCGCGTCAGCCTGGCGCGAGTATAGCAAGGGACCGGCTAGGGGTCCAACTCGCGGCTCGTCGGGTAAACTAGCCCCACTCTTGGGGGGTGAATATGGCTACTGCGAGCCCCGTACACGTGCGCATGATGCTGCCGGACGATCCGTGGATCCGAGCGCTCAACGAGGGCGCCGT